>JAIDTS010000200.1 GCA_029060585.1 Muribaculaceae bacterium | reverse complement strand
GCATATTGGTCTTCAGAGCCATGTAGAACGGGCGGCATTCATTCACTTCTCCCAAAATTACGGGCAACGGTAATATTTCTCCGTTCAAACCGGGAGTGAGGGAGGGTGAGGAGAGTGGCATTTCCGGAATTTTCATGGCAGGATAGAGGCGGTCGTATTCTACTGTAAGTCTCGAGGCTCGGAGTTCAGGAAAAAGATTGTCGAGAAGATATCTATATGGAACTCCTCCATGTAGCGATTTCAGTTCGGCCAGAGGATGTGCGGGAGGATTTGACCCGTTGATTATGTCGAGGAGTGACAGTACATCTTCCTGAAACGGTACGTTACCGTCCGACTTTACTTCGTCGCGCAGTCCGTGCCAGTCACGTCCTAAGTAAGTGAAAGATGCGATTGAGTCGGGGAGAAGTCCTTTGCTGCGGAATTCATTGAAGATAGCGTCGGCTCGTTTTTCAGAAAGATACCTGTTGAATTGTACTGACCCCTCCGGGGATGCCGCTCCGGTCACCTTCACTGAACGTAGCCGATGTGTAGGTCCGTAAAGAAGAGAGTCAGTCTCAAGTTTTTTGAATATGGAGTCGAGAGTAGCGCCGTTGCCGTTGTATTCAGGATCGATATGTGTGTCTGACACGCGGAAATGTACCTTCACCGAGTCTTTTTCCGACTGGGAGAAAGCAGTATTGAAACCGATAAGTGCGATAATCAATGTGAAGACAGTGTTTTTCATAAGTCCGTGATTAAGAAAAGGTGTGGAATCGTGGCGGCGTATTTAAAGGTCGTCAGATATGTGTTTGATTGTATAACGACTAAGGTTAAACAAGTGTTTACAAATGTTTATAAAAATTGCCGGACAGACTCGTTTCCCGAGGCTATCCGGCAAGTACTCATATGCAATACAACCGGAAGTAGGCTATTGTTTACGCTGGGAGTTGAAGAAATCTACCATAGCCTTGAAAGTGTCTTCGTTGAAAGTCACGGGGCCATGCTCGCCACCCTCGACCGTTATGAAGTCTGCGAGTTTTCCGGCTTTCCTGAGTTCTTCGGAGAAGTTGACACCCTGGCAGTAAGGCACCACGCTATCTGAATTACCGTGAATGACAAGCATCGGAACTGTATTTTCAGAAACGTAGGTGATGGGACTGATTAGTGCCACCATATCCGGACTGTCGGCGGGAGCCACTCCCATCAGTACGGCTTCCGGAGAATCAGAACCTTTTACGGTCTCGCAGTTTTCCATCCTCGCCATATCGACCGGTCCGAACCAGTCTACTATGGCGTCTACGTCACTGCTTTGATCAAGATTGCCGCCTACGTTCCCCTCGATGTCGATGGTTATATCGCCCGACGTACGCGTCTTCATGTCGTTGGTGACGCCTGCCATTGCCGACAGATGGCCACCCGAAGAAAATCCTGTGATCCCTACAAATGAAGTGTCAAGCCCATATTTTTCTGCATTCGCACGCAGAAAACGGATCGCTCCTTTCACATCGTTGATCTGTGCCGGATATTTTGCTTCCGTGCTTGCGCGGTGATTGATGCAGGCTACGGCGTAGCCTGCGTCGTTGAGTGGTTTGCCAAGCGACATATATGCCGCGTTCTTGAAATTGTTGCTAAACCACGCGCTTCCGTAGATAACAACTATAAGGGGGTGCTTCTCCTTGCCGTCTTTCGGGATGTAGATGTCAAGCATGTGTCCATCGAGGTCATCGCCGGCATAATTGATGTTTCCGAAATCGGGACTTGTCTCAGGCATCTGGAAGCCTGGAGGCTGTGCAAGTGCCATGATAGAAAGCATCATGGCCATGATGGAAAGAAAAGTCTTCTTCATGATTGTGTTGTTTATGGTATTTGCAGTTTTTGTTGTAGCATCTTGACGGAGACAGGTCCAAACATTCCCGAAGGAAGTAGGGGAGAATCCGCGGTGAAGAACTTGAAGCATCCTACAGTCTTCCGTCCCTTAGACGGGCGTTCGTTGCCATTGCGGAGCCAATCCGGATTGGATGTGAGGTAGCATCCGGCCCTGGGCTTGCCCGGAGCGTAATCATATATCAGGGGCTCGCTCCATTCGAGGTCGTCCGGCTCCAGCTCATCGCCTATCATTCGGTTTGGCCAAAGGTTGGTGACCTTTATCTCCAGAATGTTCTCTCCTGTCTTGACAGCGTCTGTGATGTCGCATTCAAACGGAGTCTTCCACAGCAGTGGCATTTCGGTGCCATTTACCGTAACCGAAGCCATATCTTTGACCTCGCCGAGAGACAGCACTATTTTCTGGCCTGATTCAAGTTGCTTTTTTGTAATATTCAGTGGTATAGAATAAGAAGCCGTCCCAGAGAAGTATTTTATATCGTGATTCTCTGAATCAGGCCAAGAGAAGAGACTATCGGTTGATACCACGCCAATCTGAGGGAAAGTTAAAATCCATGTCCCTTCTACCGGAATCTCGTCTGTGACAGTCCATTCCTGTTTGGGAGAAAAGGCTTTTTTTCCAGGATGAACAATCAAAAAACGTGAGCCAAGCGGCTCAATTTCCATATCTAACGTTGATGACGCGTCGATGGAGTAATTTTCGCCGGTATATGGATCATATATCTCGACGCTCCTTCCCTTAATGTCGAAAGGAACGGTTTCAGACGCTACGGAGTCTGATTGATTGCAAAGAAAGATTATATCGGTGTCTCCATCAGTTCGTCGGTAGGAGAGGAACTTATCCATTTTCGGCAGTTGCTCGGGCGCCGGAATTCCTTTTTGCAGTAATGTCTGGCAA
>JAIDTS010000020.1 GCA_029060585.1 Muribaculaceae bacterium | reverse complement strand
TGGGGCCCGAATCCCTCGCAGGGATCGTCGCCGTAGGTGTCGAGCGCGAACGTCGCGAGCGGCACGAGGTTGATGCCGTAGCCGTCCTCCAGTGTCGCCATGTTTCCATAGCGGAGAGATAGTCGCAAGACATTGGCTATGCAACAGTCGTTGCCGGCTGCGGCTCCCATCCAGAGGGCGTCGTGGTTGCCCCATTGAATGTCGAAGCGCTCGTAGGCGCATAGAGTGTCCATGATGAGGTGTGCGCCAGGACCTCGGTCGAAGATGTCGCCGAGGATATGCAGCTGGTCGATGCTCAGCCGCTGGATTACGTTGCAGAGCGCTATGATGAAATTGTCGGCCTGGCCTGTTGAGATGATGGTCTCGATTATGCGGCGGAAATAGGCGTCCTTGTCGTAGTCTGTAGGCGACTCGTGGAGTAGTTCCTCTATTATATACGCATATTCCTTTGGAAGGGCTTTCCTGACGCGTGAGCGGGTATACTTCGATGAGACCGACTGCAGGACGAGGATAAGCTGATGGAGCGTGACGCTGTAGAAGTCTTCCATATCGTCCTCCTCAGCTTTCGTATACTCCAACTTGCTCTCCGGATAGTAGATGAGCGTGCAGAGGTTGCGTATGTCCTGCTCTCGCAGCGACGTGCCGAATATCTCCGTCACTTTACGTCGGATGTTGCCCGAGGCGTTTCGGAGTATATGCGAGAAAGCCTCGTTCTCGCCGTGGAGGTCCGCTACGAAATGCTCCGTTCCCTTCGGCAGGTTCTGGATAGCCTCGAGATTGATGATCTCGGTGCTCGCCGCCTGCACGTTGGGGAATGTCTGCGAGAGAAGACTAAGGATTCTGAGATCGGTCTCTCTGTCGCGGTTCCCACTGCGTACTTCGTCTATGTCTACTGCCACTGGCAGATTAGTCTTGCGGTCCATACCAGGTGGAATACATATGGTAGTTGTTGGCGATCTTGATGTTCATCTCCTTCGCCTTCTCCGGCTCCACCATCTTGACGAACTTTGCCGGACATCCTGCCCATAGTTCATGCTTGCCTATCTTGGTATTGCTGAGCACTACCGATCCGGCGGCCACTATTGCTCCTTCGCCTACGACGGCGTTGTCCATCACTACAGCTCCCATTCCTATCAGTGCGTAGTCCTCGACCTTGCATCCATGGAGCACGACGTTGTGGCCAACCGAGACATGATCGCCGATCTCGATCGTCGATTTCTCATAGAGCGTATGAAGCACGCTGCCGTCCTGGATGTTGACACCGTTGCCGACGCGTATTGAGTTGACGTCGCCGCGGAGCACCGCGCCAAACCATATGCTGCATCCGTCGCCGATCACTACATCGCCTACCACTACCGCATTCGCAGCAAGGAAACAGTCCTTGCCGATCACCGGGGTGAATCCCCTTACTTCCTGTATTATTGCCATTTTGTTTAAGTTTTCAGTTATCAGCTTTCAGTTTTTTTATCAAGATGAATCAAAATAAATCAAGATGAATCAAGATAAATAATTACTCATCATGAATATATTTCGTATTAATATTTAATATTTAATATTTAATATTTAATATTTAATCTTTAATATTTAATATTTAATATTTAATCTTTAATCTTTGCTACCAGCCATGCTTTTTCATCTTCCGATAGGAGAGGAGTGAGCCTTTCGATGATTTCCCTGTTGTATTCCTCCAGCCAGTCCTTTTCCTCTGCAGTCATTATTTCCCATTCGATTAGCTTGTGGTCGAAGGGGAAGAGGGTAAGGTTTCTCCAGCGGTAGAAGTCTCCGAATTCGTTGCTCTTCCAGAGCTCGACTGCCAACATGTTCTCGCATCTTATGCCGTAGCCGTCTTCTATATAAAGGCCCGGCTCATCGCTCATCACCATTCCCGGCTCCAGCGCGACGGGAATCTCGTTCATTCTTATCTGCGCCGGACCTTCGTGGCAATTGATGAAGAATCCCACGCCGTGCCCAGTGCCGTGGTAATAAGCCTTTCCCTCGTTCCAGAGAAACTGCCGGGCGAGGATATCGAGCTGGGCTCCACGTGTTCCCTTCGGGAAGGTGGCGCGGGCAAGAGCGATCATGCCCTTAAGGACAAGGGTGAAATCGTGTTTCTGCTCCTTAGTAGGGTCTCCGCCCAGTGCAATCGTGCGGGTGATGTCGGTGGTGCCCTGTCGATACTGGCCTCCGCTGTCGATCAGCAGAAGTCCCTGTCCTGTCACAGGAATGTCTGTCTCGTCGCTCGGTTCGTAGTGCACGATGGCTCCGTGGGCGTTCCAGCCTACGATGGCAGCGAAACTCTCGTCTACGCAGTCTGGGTCCGCAAGGCGGCATTCCCTTAGCTTGCGGGCGATGCTCATCTCTGTCAGTTCACCCTTGGGAAACTCCTCGTCGATCCATTTGAAAAGCCTGACGAGAGCTGCGCCGTCTTTTTCCATTGCGGTGCGCCAATGGCGGAGCATTGTCTCGTTCTTTATGCTTTTAAGCTTTGCGACACCCTTTCCTCCTTCTATCGCGGTCGGTATAGCCTCGGCGATTGTGACGGCGGTCAGCGTCGGGTCGATCAGTACGCAGGTTGAGGCAGGAATTGAGGCTGCGAAAGCCGGAGCCTCGTCATATTCTCTTGCTTCTATATTGTATTTACCGAGGAAATCCCTAACTTCAGCATTCAGTTTCTCTTCCTTAATGAAGAGAATACGTCTTCCCTCCCTGTCGAGGTAGAGATAGGCGGGAAAGACAGGGCTGTAGGCCACGTCGCCTGCTGCCCTGAGGTTGGTGGTCCACGCTATGTCGTCGAGCGCGGACATCAGGATGGCGTCTGCTCCCTCCTTTCCCACTTCTTTCAGGATTCTTGATATCTTGGAATCCACCGTCTCTCCTACTATTTCCTCATCATGGATGAAAAGTGGATTGAGCGGCTGGCTCGGACGTTCCGGCCATATGCAATCAAACATTGCGAAGTCTGTGGCGAAGTTCAGGTCTGCTTCCTCGAATGCCTCCCGCATCTTCTCGGCATCCGTGCTGCTGAACGTCATTCCATCAATGGCTACCACCGAATCTGCGGGCAGCATACCGGCTACATATCCCACAAGGTCTACACCCTCCGGGCCGTCGAAAGGCATCATGCTGAAGCCGGTCCCATCGAGTTGCTGACGTGCCTGGATGAAGAAACGGTTGTCAGTCCATACCAGGGCCTTGTCCTGTGTGATGACTGCTGTTCCATTGGTGCCGTTCTCTGACTTGAATCCCGTGAGCCATTCCCGTCCGCGCCAGTGAGCCGGAGGAATCTCGCTCTGGTGGGGGTCGGTGCTGTTGATGATGCAGCAGTCTATGTCTTGCTCTGCCATCGCCTTGCGAAGGGCCTCGAGCCTTCTCTTTTCGATCTTTTCCATGGCGGTCTTTATATTTCTATTCAAGTTTCGCTTGTTCGTGTATGTTGAATCGGAATCCCTTAGCGCAGGAACTGCGCTTGTTCTCTGCGAGCTCCGGGCGACGCGAAGCAGCCCGTAATCTTAGCGTGCTCGCCACAACCGCAACGCAAAGCTCCCCAAATCATTGAAACTCTGCTCCTCTGCTTACTCTGCGTGAGATTTTAGAGCTTGCGAAAGTTGAGTTCCTATATATTATGGTGCAAATATAGCAAAAAATTCCGTACGCCACTCCATCTTTCCCATAATTTTTGCCACAACGAGCATCGCGTAGCCTATGGTACTCCGTGCTTGCGGCTGAATTGTTCCCGACAGCAGTGCCCTTGTTCTCTGGAACTCTGGTCTTGAATCCGGCGCCCTTTGCCCCTTTGCGGACTTTGCGTGAGCCCCCTTACAGCGACAAGCGCCGATACTTCAAACTTTGAGCAAAGCTCACTTTTTTTAGTCGATATTGGTCATATCTGCGTAAAACTGGTGAAATTGGGAGGGGGGGGGTAAATTAAGTGCGAAAATACTTGCACATTAAAAA
>JAIDTS010000002.1 GCA_029060585.1 Muribaculaceae bacterium | reverse complement strand
GTGAGAATAGGAAGAGCGCCGGTCATGTCTCCAGGGTCGTAGTTGCGGGCTGTCACCACTCCGCTTATAGGCGATGTGAGGACAGTATTCTCGCGGGCATTTGAAAGAGTGCGTTCAGCCTGGGCAACAGCGTTTTTTGCATTGACGAGAGTCACCTCCATCTGGTCGACAGACTGCTGAGTACCACCCCCAATCTTCAGGAGCTCAACGGCACGGTCATAGTTTGTCTGAGCGTTGCGAAGCGCTGCTTTCGCGTTGTCGACGGCCAACTCATATTGAGTAGTGTTGACATCATCGAGCACGGCAAGACGCTGCCCCTTGGCCACCTTTATGCCTTCGTCAACATATATTGCCTTGATACGGTTGGGAGTCTGTGCCGATATATTGTTGATCACTTCCGGTTCGACACTTGCGGTATACACGCTGAGCTGGTCTACGTCCTGCTCGCTCACCTTCATGGTCTTCACTACGGGGAGATCCTCTTTTTCACTCTCGGATTCGGCTTTGTCCTTGCCGCAGGCACCCAGTGCGAGAGCCAGCACAAGGGCCGAAGATACGTATTTATATGTTTTCATTTTGATTAATTAGCTTTAGAAATCGAGGAGTCCTTGCCAAGAAGGAGGTCGAGTTCACTGGTGGATACGAGATAGTTGTAGATAGACTGAAGATAAGATAGTTGTGCGCTGGAGTTAGCCAGTTCGCTGTCCTGGAGCTGCAGGTAGGAAGCTGCGCCGATCTGGAAGCTCTTCAGCATAATGTCGTGAGCCTTCTTGGCCTGACGCACACCTTCTTTAGATGAATCGATCTGCTTGGCCTGGCGGTTGATATTGTCGAGCGCAAGATCAACCTGCATATTGAGACTGTTGACAAGATTCTCGCGCTGTAGCTCAAGTTCTGTCTGCTGCACCTGCGCCTGCTTCAGCTGATACCATTTCGTGCCACCGGAGAAAATTGGGAGTGAAAGGCTGACGCCTATTGAAGAATATGGAGAGAAATCCACATCCTTAAACATAGGGCCGTTGCTGAGCGAAAGCCAGTTTACGTTGAAGCTCGCTCCTAATGTAGGAAGCCATGCGAGTTTCTTCATGTCTACGTTTTGCTTCGCCATCTTTTGCTGCAGCTCGAGAGATCGCAGTGAGGAGTTGCCCGCAAGGCTCTTCGTCTCCATAAGATAGGCGTACATATCCTGCTGCATATCCTCCATAGTCACGCTTGGATAAAGGTTCAGCGCATCGTCGATACCCATCAGAACATTGAGAGAGAGCTGACACTGCTTCACCGCGATGTCTGCGTCGAGAAGCGAGGGCTCAATATTACGCACCTGCACCTCAGAGCGCAGCACATCATATTCCGATGCCGTGCCCTGCTCAAACTGCTTGCGGTATATTTCGGCTGTATACTTGGCAATATCATACTGCTGCTTGATGACATCTTTGGAAGAAATGGCAAGCATCAGCGCGTAATAAGCCTTGTTGACCTGGTTGACAAGTTCGAGACGGCTCGAGCGCGCGCTTTCAATGTTCTGGGCTATCTGGGTGTCAGAGACGGATATCGCTTTCCAAAGAGTAGGAGCTATGATAGGAAGAGATAGAGAAAAACCGGTGTTCCAGGTATTGTCAGAACCCATCTTCAGTTTCTGACTCTGTCCCCCCATGTTCATACGGATTGTCTGCAGTTCGATGCTTCGCTGGTAGGAAAGGGAAAAACCTATCTGCGGCAAGAGATTACCGACTGTCTCGCGTTTCGAATAGTTGACTCTTTTCACTTCCAAGTCCGCGATCCTGATAGTAGGGCTCTGGCCGAGCGCTATGTCGATGCATTCCTCCCGGCTGATTGGAATGGAATCGGGATTGACTCCCATCGCACCCATAAAGATCAGGCCTGCCTCCTCGTTCTGCGCGAAAGCCGGCAAGCCCAAGGTCAGGATTCCGGCAAGAAGCAACACCAGTCGTTGTTTACGGATAGTCATTTTTGAATGTCTATGTTAGATATTATTAAATAATTGATTTATAGAATAAAAATAATTATTATACCTGCTTATCGCAAAGAAAGCACAAAGATAATAAAAAAACGCCGAAATCTAACATAGATTCAGCGTTTTTGACCAATTTATAGGAATTATTTACGCGTTTTGCGGATGAAGCTTGAGGCGGAGGTTCTTGAGCATATCGCG
>JAIDTS010000199.1 GCA_029060585.1 Muribaculaceae bacterium | reverse complement strand
GCATAATGCTCAATGCATAATCGCCGGGACAGTGGACCGTCGGGCCTCAGGCCTGTCCTATGGATTAATGCATAATGCATAATGCTTAATTTATAATTACCGGGATGCGGGATACGGGCATGGCGACAGTGGACCGTCAGGCCTCAGGCCTGTCGGCATGGACGTAGCGCATGCATCCTTCGTATGCATTGGCTTTTCCGGCCGGATGTTTCGCATGACAGGAAGCCGCAAGCGGCTTTCACCGGAAACAAACCACTCTACACAAGGAGAGTGAGGATGATCTCCACTTGGGAGACAAACTACTCTACGCAGGGGAGAGGGGCCGGTTTTGTTGCAGACTTGTCATTGTGCTCTTTCCGGGTCTCGGGGAGTGAGTCTTCAGTCTTCAGTCTTCAGTCTTAAGAATGCGGACAAGCCGCTTGGGACTTCGGACTGCGTCCTCAGCACAGTGTTGAGGACGGAGAGCTGGAGACGATGCTCTTAGGACACGGCGCGGTGTGGACCGTCAGGCCTCGGGCCACCGTGAGGGAACGCCATCCAATGGTAGATGGTCAAGGACCGGTTATGAATGACTGATTACTGCATGGCAGATTATTAAAGATAAGATACAAAATATTAAAGATTAGATATTTACCTTAATAATGGAGCGGCAGCCATTTTCATTCATGCTCTGCAAAAGTCTCCTCCTCTGAGGAAGGCTATATGGATGCAGAGACCCTTGGATTTTGTTTCCGAGTGCAAAGATAGTCGGTTTGACTGCCTAAATTGAACAGTGTGTTGTTAAATGATGTTAAGAGTGTTAAAATATTTGACTTTCCCTAAAAACACTCGACAGATTTTGGAGGGATTGACTAAATGAGTTTACAGGGTTTCTGGCAATGAACTGAACGGGTTGACAAAAATGTTTAAATTTCACCTATAGGTTAAATGCTCAAGACCAGAGTTCCAGAGAACAAGGGCCCTGATGCAGGAAACTATTCAGCAGCAAGCAGGGAGTACCATAGGCTACGCTACGAATTGTCGCTGGCTACTTAGCTTTCAACTAAATTAGGAAAGAAGCGGATATGATATGGATAAGGCGAGAAACTGGCCTTTGATATGTAATTTTGTAGAGACAATTAAAGAGAAAAAGACAAGATTACTATATTATGGCATCTATAAAAGTGAAATTCAGACCATCCGCCATCCCGGAACAGGAGGGCACCATTTTCTATCTAATCCTGCATAAACGAAAACAGAAACAGTTTGCTACAGATTACCATATCTTCCCTTCGGAATGGGATGAGGCTCGAAATAGGGTAAGGGAAGACAAAGATAGGAATAGAAGGACATTCATACTTTCTTTAAAAGAGAGAATCCATTGGGATGTAGAGCGTTTAGGTAAAATAATCCGCAGACTGGATAATGTTGGATTCGGTTATTCAGCAGATGAAGTGATAGAAGAATTCCAGAGATACGCCAATGAATACTCCCTCTTCAATTACATGGAGAGTGTGATCATCCGGCTTAAGCAAAATGGTAAAACCAGAACTGCAGAAACATATAAAGCGGCACTCAGCAGTTTTAAGCGGTTTCGTGAAGACGAGGACCTTATGCTTGACTGTCTCAACAGCGCAATCATGGAGTCATATGAGGCATGGCAACGGACCCGAGGAATTGCTCAGAATACGAGTTCCTTTTATATCCGGATACTGAGAGCCGTATATAACAGGGCTGTGGATGAAGAAATCATAGAGAATCGTAATCCATTCAGAAGGGTATATACAGGTATTGATAAAACAGTAAAGCGTGCCCTTCCAATGAAGATGATACGCAAAATCATGAATATGGAATTGTCTTTGTTGCCGCACCTTGATTTTGCAAGAGATATGTTCATCCTCAGTTTTATGTTGAGGGGCATGAGCCTTATAGATATGGCATATCTTAAAAAGACCGACAGAGCTAACGGATATGTGACCTACAAAAGATGTAAGACAGGTCAACAGCTTACCATAGCATGGACAACGGAAATGCAGAGGATTCTGGACAAGTATCCGGAAAATGAGAGTGAATATCTATTTCCTATAATAAGGAATAGGGGAGTCAACGAACGATATGTATATAGGAATGTAGGATACAATATCAACCATAACCTTAAGACGATAGCCCGAGAATTAGGAATATCCATTCCTTTAACTATGTATGTGGCACGCCACAGCTGGGCTTCTGTAGCCAAAGCAAATGGAATACCCCTTAGTGTCATCAGTGAGGGAATGGGCCATGACTCAGAAGCCACGACACAGATATATCTGGCAAGCCTTGACACATCTGTAGTAGATAATGCCAACTCCTTAATATTGAAAAGACTCAAACAACTTAGATAGCTACATAAGTACACCTCATTGCCTCACGGCTATGAGGCTTTTTTGTTTGATAAACGTCCAAATCTCTTAATAAGAGATAATTACATGATGCAAATTTAATAAAAATTATTTGGATTTCGGTCTATTTTTACTGTTTTTTGTTTTTCAAATTATTCATTTATGTTTCGTTGATTGCAAAAATTTATTGTTATTCTGAATATATATT
>JAIDTS010000198.1:1308-9302 GCA_029060585.1 Muribaculaceae bacterium | reverse complement strand
GTGCGTCCGACTCCGGTCATCATGAATATGTAGTGGTTGTAGTACTTGCCCAGGAACTGGTCTGATGGAATTGTCAGGGTATTGGCTTCCTTGTCGAAAGTTCCATATATGACTGCGTCGGGCATTCCGCTTGCAAGTCCGATGATGTATGTCACTCCGTCGAGTTCTCCGATTCCTATGGGCCGGAGGACCGTGTGGTCCCATCCGGTGAATTCATCAGCAAGAATGTAGGTATAGTCATATTCTATGCCTTCGGGAATCTTGGCAGGAGTAGCCTCGAAGGGCAGAAGCTTTAGATACATCTCGCCGTAACCCTGCCAGTTATCGTTGTAGGTGACGCCGAGCATATATTCATCCTCCATAAGATAGCTTCCATCATCCTGCTTCACGAAAGTAATGCTTCTGGTGTCTTCCGCAGGTATGAACGTAGTGTAATAATCGTCCGGATCATCAGGCGATTCTATTTCGGCATATTCAAGCACATCTGCATAAAGAGTGAATGTGCCTTCCTCATCAGTTGATGTGTAGAGAGGCTGAGGAAACTCAAACAGCAGTCCCTCTTCTGTCACCTTGCCCTTGATATATGTGTCCCAGTCGAGCATACTGACTGGATTTTTGAGATAGACCTCTCCATTGTCTGTCCATACTCCTTCGTAGGCTATTCCAAAAGTTTCGTCCATGGAAACTTCATCATAATAGAGGTAGAAGGTGTTGGAAGAGCCAAGCATTGTCTCTACCTTTCCTTCAGGAGCTTCCGTTATGATGCCGACATTCTCATCTTCCGCCCTTGTCAAGGCCTGGGATTTTGTCATTGAGGCTCTACCGATTAGGGATTGGGTCTTAAGAGATCCTAACTTTTGAGTGGATTGGTTTGGGATTCCCGGAGTGACAGCTGCGCTGCCTTTCCTCGACACGTTAAGAGTTGCGAAAGCCGACATTGTCAATGTGGCGGCTGCAAGAGTCAGTAATAATTTCCTCATAAGCGATCGGTGGATTTGTGATTGTTTTATTTATTTTTGTGTTTGAAATGCAAATGTAAATCAAAAATCCACATTATCGCTTAATCTGGTTTAAGAAATTCACTATTCAGTGATCTTTGATTCCTTTTAGCAGACGACGTTTCAGCACGCTGAAATATTCGGATGTTATTCCGAGATAGGAGGCAATGATCTTTTGTGGAACTTTCTCGAGAATCACCGGACGATATTTGAGCATTGCCTCAAATCTTTCCCTGGCAGTCCCATTGTTGATGGTGCTCTCCTTGAACTCGTGGCTGTAAAGTTCCCCGTAGGCGTTATGCAGCATGAAGATGGCAAAGGTATGGTCAGATTCAATAGTTTCCCAGAAATCCTGCTCCGTAATACGAAGGATCACCGAAGGGCAGCATGTCTCAACCTGATAATATGATGGACCGTGCATTATGAAGGAGTGTTTTGACTCGAAGATGGTGCCTGGCAGCCCGAAGCCGAATGTCCGTTCCTTTTCACCATCGAAATCCCACACACGTATGATACCGTCATTGACTATATACACGTCGGGGCAAGTCTTTCCCATCTCTATCACTACATACTTGGAGTTGACATGAAGCCACTCGGCACGGCTGAGCAGCCGGTCGAGTCCCGGTCCGGTGGGGAGGAATCCTACTTCTTCTTTCAAGAGAAGTTTCATTCGCTCTATGTCCTTTTTACCTATGTCTTCAATGTCGGATGCCATGTGTCTCAGTTTCTTTTTCCTGTATTGCCTTCATACCAGTCTATATACGCCTGGTTGACGCGGCGTGTGCCCCCTTCAGTTGGATAATTGCCGGAGAAATACCAATCGCCCGGGTGGCCCGGACAAGCCTTGTGCAGGTCTTCTACCGTCTGATAGACAATCTGCACGTCCATGTCGAGGGGCCTGACCATTTCCGCTATCCTGCGCGAAATCTGGTCATCGGTGAAGTGGGCATAGATATTCTTCACTTGGTTTTTCAGCGGCTCACCGTTCTTTTTCTCCACTTCCTTCCGGCAGGCTGCATAGGTGGATGCAAGCACATACTCCATGCCTCGTTCCTTAAGCAGGCTTACGGCCGCCTTGAAGGCAATGAATTCATCCATCCGGCTCATGTCAATGCCGTAATAGTCGGGATATCTCACTTGGGGAGAGGAGGATACCACCACGATTTTCTTGGGATTGAGTCGTGCGAGCATGCTTAGGATCGACTGTTTGAGTGTGGTGCCCCTGACTATGGAGTCGTCGATCACTACGAGTGTATCCTTCCCTTCACGGAGGCATCCATACGATATGTCATATACGTGCGCGGCAAGATCGTTGCGTACGTCTCCCTCCGCGATAAAGGTTCGCAACTTTATGTCTTTTATAGCGGCTTTCTCTATTCTTACCTCAGCTTCCATAACCTTCTTGATCGAATCCCGGTTCAGCTTGCCGTCGGCCTGAAGGGCCAGGATACGGTCTGTCTTATAGTTGTTAAGATATTCCTCCACGCCTTCAACAAGTCCGTAAAACGCAACTTCAGCTGTATTTGGAATATACGAGAAGACAGTACTCTCGATATTGTGTTCTACCGATTCCACTACTTTCGGCACAAGCAGTCGACCCAGTTCCTTGCGTTCGTTGTAGATATCCGAATCACTGCCACGCGAGAAATAAATTCTCTCGAAACTGCATTTGGAATTTGATTTCTGAGGCATGAGGCGTTCTACACTGGGCTTGCCGTCTATAGATATCAGAAGCGCCTCACCCGGCTCAAGCTCATGGATGCTTTCCTGCGTCACTCCGAAGACAGTCTGTATCTGAGGCCTTTCACTCGTGGCTATTATTATCTCGTCATCGATATAATAGTATGCTGGCCGTATGCCGTTAGGATCCCTGAAGACGAAGACGTTGCCCGATCCCGTGGCTCCGCAGATTACGTAGCCGCCGTCCCATTCAGGTGCAGAGGCCTTGAGCACATTGCGTATGTCGAGTTCTTCCTCTATTATCTCCTCGAGGTTCTTGTCTACGAAGTTTTCCGGATCCTGGTCGCGGTGTTTGCGGTATAGCCTGTGGTTTTCCTTGTCGAGGGCATATCCGAGCATCTCGAGCAGGATGATTGTGTCGCTGTGAAGACGTGGATGTTGCCCGCGGCTAACCACTGACTCGAAGAGCTGGTCTACATTGGTCATATTGAAGTTGCCACACATGAGAAGGTTGCGGCTTCTCCAGTTGTTGCGTCTGAGAAACGGATGGACATATTCCATACCGCTCTTTCCGGTAGTGGAATAGCGCAGGTGTCCTAAATATATTTCTCCTATCATGGGAGCTTCAGTGGCTGCTTGCTCCGGGCTCATGTTTTCAAGTCCGGCATCGGCCAGCCGGTGTCCAATCCTGTTGAATATCTCTTGAATGGCCTGCGGTCCCAGTTCCCTCTCCCGCCAGACGTATTCATGCCCCGGGAGTGCCTGGAGGTTTACAACTCCTACTCCGGCGCCTTCCTGTCCGCGGTTGTGCTGCTTCTCCATGAGGAGATATAGTTTATTTAGGGCGTATGCGTAGCTCCCGTATTTCTCCTTATAGTAAGCAATCGGCTTACGGAGGCGAATCATGGCGATGCCGCACTCATGTTTCAGTGGTTCCATAATAGAAACTCCTTTTTTTTACCTGTTGAATTTCTGTAGATGGCGCCCGTAAGCGGTTTCACGCGCCTACGGGCTTAGATTTATTTGAACTTATGGTCGCAATAGCGGCAGCGAAGCGATCCGTCGGCCGATCTGTAGGCGCGGCGCGGCGAGTGCTCGTTGCGCGTGATGCACTTTTTGTTTTCGCAACGGAGATTGTCAGGAACTTCTACTTCCTCTTGGACCGGCATAGTGTGCTTGGAGTCATCCTTCCAATCAAGTAGGCTGGAGATGAGGGCCATACGCACAAATTTGCCGTTTTCTACCTGACGGAAGTAAGCAGCTCTTGGGTCGGCGTCAACTTCCTCAAGTATCTCATTGACGCGTGGAAGCGGGTGAAGAACAGCCATCTTTTCCTTAGCGAGCTTCATCTTCTCGCAGTCGAGCACGAAAGAGTCCTTCACCGCCTCGTATTCGTCTTCGTCAAGGAATCTCTCCTTCTGCACTCGTGTCATATACAGCACGTCGAGTTCCGGCATCGCCTCCTCCAGCGTGTCGACTTCCTTATATTCAAGTCCGAGTCGGTCGCAGACGTCTTGCTTGATATAGTCAGGCAGCCGAAGCTGAGGCGGAGCGATCAAGACGATCTTTATTCCCTTCTGTCGTGAGAGGGCCTTGATGAGGCTGTGGACAGTGCGTCCGAATCTAAGGTCGCCGCAGAAACCGATTGTAATGTCGTCGAGGCGTCCGAGTTCGCGGGTGATGGTCAGAAGGTCGGTCAGTGTCTGTGTCGGATGAGCATGGCTGCCGTCGCCAGCGTTGATGATGGGCACGCGGCTCACTTCAGTGCCAGCCAGCTGAGCTCCCTCGATATGATGGCGCATAGCTATGATGTCGGCGAAGTTCTCAACCACGCGTATGGTATCGCGCACAGTCTCGCCCTTGCTTACCGAACTGCTGGCCGCGTCTGCGAATCCAAGAACGTTGCCGCCGAGTTCCATCATCGCTGCTGTAAAGCTGAGACGTGTGCGGGTAGAAGGTTCGTAGAAGAGTGTGGCAAGCTTCTTTCCCTTGCATTTCTCAGAATATTTTGCGCGGTTGGCTATGATGTCGAGGGCGAGGTCGATGATCTCCCGGGTTTCTTCCACCGTCAGGTCGGTGGGATCTATCAGATGTTTCATCTTTGGTTTAAAGGTTTAAACTTCTTAAACTATTTAAACATATTAAACTTTTCAGGCTTCCATCCAGGCCGTATCGCTCGGATTGTCTCGGAATTTCAGGATTCTGTTTTTCCATACCGGCTCGATATATCCTTCTTCGGCTGCGACTTCAACAAGAGTGTCCAGATTGGAAAGTGAATGGTTGGTTACATTGGCGGCCGCAAGGCGGTCGGTGGCCTTCTTCATCCCGTAGGTGAAGATGCTTACGATGCCAAGCACTTCCGCTCCTTCCTCGCGGAGGGCTTCCACTACTTCTATGCAGCTTCCTCCGGTAGAGATAAGGTCTTCCACAACCACCACTTTGGTTCCCGGTTCGCATTTCCCTTCGATGCGGTTGCCGCGGCCATGGTCTTTCGCACCGCCGCGCACGTATCCCATAGGTTTGTCAAGAAGCCATGCCGTTATGGCTGCGTGCGCGATGCCGGCGGTCGACGTACCCATCAGGGACTCAGCATCGGGGTAGTATTTCTTTATAAGTTCGGCAAGACCCTCCTCGATATCCTTGCGTACTTCAGGGTAGGAGAGGGTAAGGCGGTTATCGCAATACATCGGGCTCTTGATTCCTGAAGCCCATGTGAAGAGTTCTTCGGGACGCAGGAATACCGCGCCGACACTAAGAAGGTCTTTCGCTATCTTTCTTTCCAACATTTCTTCAATTCATAATTCATAATTCACAATGCATAATCCTATTATCTGCATTTATGATATGAAGGTTTATATAATGTTTTGTATCCTACAGCATAAATATGCATTAAAATTTACTCACCGAGGAATTCCCGACAGCATCTTTCGTAAGCTGCCTTCGGATCCTCAGCCTTGGTGATCGGACGTCCTACTACGATATAGTCGGATCCAATCTCGCGGGCCTTGGCCGGAGTCATGACACGCACCTGGTCGTCGGCTTCAGAGTCGGCGAAACGGATACCCGGCGTTACGGTGATGAATTTATCGCCGCATGCTATCTTGACAATGGATGCCTCTCTTGGAGAACATACGACTCCGTCAAGTCCTGACATTTCGGCGTTCTTCGCGTAGCTTGCTACTACGGCGTCTACCTCGCCCGGAATGAGGAGGTCCTCGTTCATCAGTTCCTTACTTGTGGATGTAAGCATGGTCACGGCAATCAAAAGTGGACGTGTGCCGTCGGGCCTAGTCAGTCCTTCGATGGCTGCTTCCATCATCTTATGGCCGCCGAAGGCATGCAGATTTGTCATGTCTACGTCAAGGTGCGACAGCACCGACATGGCGCTCTTCACTGTGTTGGGGATATCGCAGAGCTTTAGGTCGAGGAAGATCTTGTGTCCTCTTTTCTTGATTTCCTTGATGATTTCAGGACCGGCGGCATAGAAAAGCTCCATGCCGATCTTGACATAGGGCTTCCTGTCGCCGAATTTGTCAAGAAATTCGAGAGTCGCTTCCATCGATGGGAAGTCGCATGCTATGATCACATCTTTCGCCATGATATTCCTATTATGTCTTTTATGTTGTTTATTTTCAGTTTCTTCAGTAGAGCGGGAAGCTCATCGGTTATCTTCTTGCATGCCAGGGGGTCTACTAAGTTGGCCGAGCCGACCTGCACCGCACATGCACCCGCCATCATCATCTCGACCACGTCTTCGGCAGATGCCACGCCGCCGCATCCCATCACGGGGATACTTACGGCCTGCGACACCTGATAGACCATTCTGACGGCCACCGGGAATACGGCCGGCCCGGAGAATCCTCCCATTCTGTTGGCTATCACCGGAGCTCCGGTATTGATGTTGATTCGCATTCCAAGAAGCGTGTTGATCAGTGTCAGGCCGTCTGCTCCGGCAGCTTCGCAGGCTTTGGCTATGGACACTATATCGGTGACATTGGGGGAGAGCTTGATGAAGACAGGCTTTTTCACGGCATGCTTCACCGCACGTGTCACTTCAGCGGCCTGCTCTGCGGAGGTTCCGAACGCCATTCCTCCTTTGTGAACGTTGGGACAGCTCACGTTTACCTCGATTATGTCTACTCCTTCGCAGGCATCTGCCTTTCTGCATGCTTCTACGTATTCCTCAATGGAGAATCCGCTGACGTTGGCTATCACACATCCGGAATAAATCTTGCGCAGTTCAGGCACTTCATGGTTGTAGACCGTATCAGCTCCAGGATTCTGCAGCCCGACACTGTTGATCATTCCGTCTGGAGTCTCGGCGATGCGCGGCGTTATGTTGCCAAATCGCGGATTGAGAGTCGTTCCCTTGATTGAGATTCCTCCGAGGCTATTAAGATCGTAGATGTCGGCGAATTCCTTACCGAAGCCGAACGTGCCGCTTGCAGGCACCACCGGATTCTTCAGCTCAATGCTGCATAGATCTGTGGTTACATTCGGTTCTCCTTCGGATTTTCGGTCGCGGGGGAGGGTAGGGGCCGGAGTTCCGTTTCCCTTGAAGTGTTTCATCAGAATGGCGTCAAACACGGGGCCATCCTTGCATACCCGTTTAGGTCCCCATGGAGTATCGATTGTGCAGCCCATGCAGGCACCGAATCCACAGCCCATCCTTTCCTCCATACTTACTTCTCCTATTTCACAGTCGAGTTCCCTGCCGAGGGCGGAAAGCATGGGGAGGGGTCCGCAGGCATACCAGAAGTCGAATCCCTGCATCTCCGGCTTACGGATAGCATCGGTGACAAAGCCTTTCGTTCCGGCTGAGCCATCAAGCGTCGCCACTTCCACGTCGGCACCAAGGTCTCTGAACTTATCGGCGTAGAATATCTCGTCGGCAGTGTTGAAGCCTAGTGCAACCTTCACTTTCTTGCCTTCGGAGATAAGCTTTCTTGCAAGCAGATAAAGAGGCGGCACTCCCACTCCTCCTCCGGCCAGAAGAGCTGTCACAGAGCAGCGTCCGGTATCGAAGCCTTTGCCAAGTCCTGTCAGAAGATCGAGTTCCATCCCGGGTGCCATTCCGGCCATTGCCTCTGTGCCTTTACCTACAGTCTTGACTACGAGAGTCAGTCTGTTGCCTTCTATGTCGCATACCGATATAGGGCGTCTCAGATATAGCCCGGGTATTGATATCTCGACAAACTGCCCCGGCATTGAGAATGCCGAGCAGTCGCCCCGAAGCGTCATTTCAAACACGCTTGCGGTAAGTTTAGTGATGCCAGTTATTTCGAATTTCATATCAAATTTCGTTCAGTCTTCAAA
>JAIDTS010000198.1:0-1208 GCA_029060585.1 Muribaculaceae bacterium | reverse complement strand
AGAAGCACCCTCACTGTCTCCAGGGCTGTGAAGATGGTCACGTTGTTTTCTATGGCTATGCGTCTGATGTCATAGCCGTCGAGACGTGTGTTGTGCTGGTTGACGTCTATTGTGTTGATCACGTAGCTTACATGTCCCTGACGCAACGATCGCTCTATGTCGTTGCTTCCCTCGCTGAACTTTCCCATCGTGCGGCATCGTATGCCGTGGTCTTTCAGATATTTCGCTGTGCCTCTGGTGGCCTCTACATTGAAGCCGAGGTCATAGAACCGTCGGATAAGAGGGAGTGCTTTTTCCTTGTCGGCATCGGATACCGTCACGAGAAGAGTGCCATAGTTGAGCACCTGCATTCCTGATGCCTGAAGGGATTTGTAGAGAGCGCGGGTCAGCATGTCGTCGTAGCCGATAGCCTCACCGGTGGATTTCATTTCCGGAGAAAGATACGAGTCAACTCCTTTAATCTTCGAGAAGGAGAATGCCGGTGTCTTCACAAACCATCGCTTCCGGTCGGGATAGAGCGTCATGTCGTAGCCCTGGCTCCGGAGGCTCTCGCCGAGCATGACCTTTGATGCTATCTTGGCCATAGGTACGCCGGTAGACTTGGAAAGGAACGGCACGGTACGCGAGCTTCGTGGATTGACTTCGATCACATAGACGTTGTCGTTCTTGTCTACGATAAACTGGATATTGTAGAGCCCTATGATTCCGATGGCCTTGCCAAGACGGACGGTATAGTCCACTATGGTCTCCCTCACTTTTTCGCTTACACTGAATGTCGGATAGACCGAGATGGAGTCGCCGGAGTGGATACCGGTCTTCTCTACGTGTTCCATTATACCTGGAATCAGTACGTTCTCTCCGTCGCAGATGGCGTCTACCTCCAGTTCCTTGCCCATGATGTATTTGTCTACAAGCACCGGGCTATTGTCGGATATGTCTACTGCGTTCTGGAGGTAGTGGCGGAGTGCCTGCTCGTTACCTACGATTTGCATGGCTCGGCCTCCGAGCACGAAGCTCGGGCGTACGAGCACCGGATAGCCTATCCTTTCGGCTGCCTTAACACCGCTTTCGATGTCTGTCACTGCCTCGGCGTCGGGCTGCGGGATACCTGTCTCGCGCATGATTCTCTCGAAATGCTTGCGGTCTTCAGCCCTGTCGATTGCCTCGAGTCCGGTGCCGATGATCGGCACTCCGAGCTCTGCGAGCGG
>JAIDTS010000197.1 GCA_029060585.1 Muribaculaceae bacterium | reverse complement strand
CCGTCTACGGTATTGGATATGAGCACGCATAAGAGGTTGACCACTGCATAGACGATATATACCTTCGTGAGTTTCTCTATGAGCACTACGCCCCACTGATGGTTGGAGAATGCCTGAGGCAGCAGCCATGCGAGTATAAGGGCAGGAGCGAGCTGAGAGAAGGCCCTCATCGCCTTGTCGTTGAGGATATCGTCGTCCCATTCGGTCTCAGTCTTGCGCGTGATCAGTTCCGTGAGCGGCGTCACTATCCTCACACAGAGGAAATAGGAGATTACTGATATGATGACCACAAGCGCGAGTAGCGTGGGGCTGATGAATGGTTGAGCTGTCTCAGGTGTTAGCAGCGAGTTGAGATGTTCGGTTACCCAATGTCGAAGTGTCATTTTGAGTCTTGAGTCTTAAGTCTTCAGTCTTCAGTTTTGAGTCCTATGTCTTAATTTGGATAGTAGGAGATATTGCTATTTGCGGCCGAAATCTGCCGGTATCTCACCCCAGAGTTCGGTCTGCCATTTCATTATCTTTACGGGCCAGGAGTGCGACCTGATCCAGACGAGTCCCCGGCCGAGCAGCTCGAAGAGCTTTGCGTTGCGTTCGGTCTGTTTGAGCTGTGTCTTCACCTGCCTGTTTCGCACCCATGCCAGGGCCGTCTTGGAGTCGGAGTAGATGTTGTGCCATTCGTTGCGTCGGCTCATCTCTGCAAGCGCATGGACGATAGCGAGAAATTCGCCGATGTTATTGGTGCCGTCCTGGAATGGGCCTACCTTGAAGAGCTCGCGGCCTGTAGAGAGGTCTACACCCCGGTATTCCATGATACCGGGATTGCCTTGACACGAAGCGTCGACGGCCCATGCCGTCTGGTCGATGTCCGGATTGTCGCGATATGATGGAGCCGAGAGTGGAGATTTGAGAGCGGAGGATTGTGAGGTGCCTGCCCGCCGATCGGCAGCGGCGATGAGTAGTGTCCCGAGGTCGGCCGGATTGCTGTCGCCGCCGCTTCCCCGGAATGCCTGTGCAGCTTCGGCTGCAGAGGAAAAGCTTTTGAATTTAGCTCCCGGAAAGTTGAGTATCTGCTCCTCGCAGTCGCTCCAGTTGTCGTATACTCCGGGCACCCGTCCCTCCCATACTACGTAGTATTTAGTCTTCATAGTTTTCGTTGTTTTCGGAGTTGTCGGAGTCGTTGTCGTAGTGGCCGTAGTTGCAGTCGATGATGCAAAATCAAAGACCTGCGGCTTTCTTGATGAGCTTGGGGATGTCTGTGTTGTTGAGGCTTCCGGTGAAGTAGTTGGCGTTGGCACCGACGGCATACACAGGCACGAAGTTGCCGGCATGGTATGTGGTGGTCCAGCCTATGCCCATATGATAGTTTAGGATGGAGAAAGCCTTGGCGGTGAAGGCGTTGAAGGTATGGTAGAGTGTCTTCTCGTCTTCAGCCTTCTTCGAGATGAATGTCTCGTCGAAAAGCTTCTTCAGCTCGGAGGTCTCCTTTTCGCTCACGGGAACGATTGTCCAGAAGCCGAGTTTGTCGCGTAGGGTCTGCTCCATTTCCTCCCATGTGGGATTCTCCTT
>JAIDTS010000196.1 GCA_029060585.1 Muribaculaceae bacterium | reverse complement strand
ACCATATGACGTAGGTCTTGTATCTGTAGGCATAGCTCGAAAGTGAAGCAGTTGCAGTGATATCATCGGCGTCGCTACGGTAGATCACCGGTATCGAGTTTCCGGCCTCGATGGCCATGGCCCATTCCTCTTTTGGCATGAAGGAATGACTGTCGATAAATTCAAACCATTGTGGAAGGAAAGACTCGGTGTTCTTCTGCGAAGCCCCGATACGGGGAAAAATGAAATGCACGTCTGGATTGTTGTGATGCGCGTTCTGAAGGCATGCCGGACATTTGCCGCAGCTGTCGCCGTCTTGACGGTTCATGCAGTATAGATAGCTGATGAAGGCCCTGGCAACGCGCATCTTTCCGATACCTTCCGGCCCCCCCAGAAGCATTGCATGGGGAATGTGGTCGGTATCGACTGCCTCGCGAAGCGACGCGATGGTGGATAAATGTCCCGTAATATCCGCGAATTTCATTTTCTTTTTCTCATGATGCGACCGTTGGCGTCGCCATATTCATCGCAAATTTACAAAAAAAATAAGGTGATACCAAATTTTTTTATTAAGTTTGCATAAAAAAAGACAAATACCAGATGGCAGTCCCGTTTCTTCAATCCATCGCGAAAGCCTACGCGTCGCGCGAAAAAGACCTGTCGTCCCATCTGTTTGTGTTTCCAAGCAGACGGGCCTGCACTTTTTTTCTCAGGAACCTTACGTCTGAGCTTAAAGACCGCGTGACTATCCTTCCGGAAGTTACGACGATGTCGGATTTCGTAGAGAAAGCCTCAGGAAGGGTTGTAGCGGGAAGGATTGAACTTCTCTTCATCCTCTATCAGGCCTACACGGAGCTTCAGAGGAAATCCGGAGCGAAGACGATCCAGGATTTCGACAGGTTTCGCCGTTGGGGCGAGACTGCGCTCTCCGACTTTAATGAAGTCGACATGCAGGACGTAGATCCGGATGAGATCTTCAAGAACGTCAAAGACCTAAAGGAGATCAGTTCCAACTTCCTGACAGAGGAACAGCGGAAGGTGATGGAGGAATTTTTCGGACAGGTCTACGATCCCGCTATTTCAGCTGAGGATTTCTGGATTGATTTCAACGAAAAGAAAGACAACAGACTCCACCGTAAGTTCCTTCCTATATGGCAGACCTTGGCTCCGCTCTACCATGCATTCCATGAGGCTCTCGAGAAGAGGGGACTCATTACGTCAGGAGGAGCCTACAGGCTTGCCGCCGGGCGTCTTGAGGAAGGGATTCCATCAAGGATAGGAGCCGGAAAGATAGTCATAGTCGGATTCAACGCCTTGACTAGAAGCGAGCAGCGAATTCTCGACGCGCTCTCCTCTTATGAGACTGACGACGGTGGTGAGCCTTTCGCCGAATTCTTCTGGGACACTCCGGGTCCCGTGATTGGAGACAGATCTTCCGCCGCCGGAAGGTATGTGCTCCACAATAAGGAGAAATGGCCCTCTCCTCAATGGGCGGCAGGCTTCCTTGGGGAGTCCGAGACGCCAGATCTTCCGGAATCGATGAAGGTCATAGCCGTTCCATCTTGCTCATTGCAGTCGAAAGTAGTTGGCGACGTGGTCGATGATATCAGCCGACGGATTCCGGCCTCCGATTTCGAGGATGCGAAGGTAGCAGTGGTGCTTCCCGATGAAAACCTGCTCATTCCTTTGCTCTATTCTCTGCCGGAAAACGTCAAGGACGTCAACCTTACTATGGGTTATCCTCTAAAACTCTCGGGAGCTGCTACCTTTGTATCACTCCTGCGTAGACTTCAGGGAAGCAGAAGGAAATCCGGAGATTCAGTAGGTTACTACTACAAAGATTTTGAGGCGGTCCTCTCCCACCCTTTCAGCCACGCGATATTCGGCAACGGCGTCAGTAAGGTGAAGGACTGGATTCGAAAGCACCACAACTCCGTAGTCGACGTCGGGGCGCTCCGAGACATCTCCCCCGCTCTGCCGTCGCTTCTGAGGCCATTGTCCGACGACGCCTCGCCGGATGAGGCGGTAGCGTGGCTCGACGCTATTCTCTCCAGGAGTGCGGAATCCATCTCTGACGCTTCGATGAAGATGGTGAAGGCCAGTGTGGACGTGGCCAACATTGAATTCTACAGACTCGTGCTGAAGCAGACGCTGGAGATAGTGAAGGAATACGGAATATCGATGCAATGGCGCACGTTCCTTACGATGACCGACCGGCTTCTGACCTCCGAGAGTGTCACATTTGAAGGTCAACCACTTAAGGGCCTGCAGGTAATGGGAATGCTTGAGACCCGGGCCCTTGACTTCGAACGCATTATTATCCCCTCTCTCAACGAGCGTATTCTTCCGGCACGCCGCCGTGTCAGGACTTTCATTTCAGATTCCCTGCGAAGAGCCTACGGACTCCCTCCAGTGAATTACTCCGAGTCCATATTCGCCTATTACTTCTTCCGAATGATAGCGAGGGCTAAGGAAGTGGTTCTCCTTTACGACTCCCGATCTTCAGAGGGGGCGAGAAGCGGCGATGTGTCGCGCTATGTGCTCCAGCTTCAGTATCTCTACGCGAAAGATCGTCTGAAACTCGAATCCCGATCGTTCGATATCTCTAAGTCAGACCTTCATCCATCCCCCGTAGAGAAAAGCGAAGAAATCCTCGATCTTCTGTCGGCCTACCGGAACCCGGGCCCTGAGGGAAGGAATCTTTCGGCAACGGCACTGACAAGATATGCCGGATGCCAGATTCGCTTCTATTTCGAGCATCTTCTGCGTATACACACCGATGAGGAATCGGTGGAGTTTATCGATGCCATAACACAGGGCAACGTGCTCCACTACGCCATGCAGAACATCTATCTTCCCGAAGACAGGCAGGGTATCTATCTTGAACATCCTGTCGTCATCGACGCCGCTCTTATTGCCGCAAGGAAAAAGGATACGGATAATATCAGGCGCCTGATACGCCGTGGAATCAATAAAGAGCACTTTCATAGGCCCGACGACCGGCTCGACACGCCGCTGAGGGGATCGGTCGAGTATGTTGCGAAAGTGCTTCTCAGTCAGGTTCTCAGGATTCTCGACTTCGATCTGAGTCAGGCGCCGTTCCTGCTCTATGGTGTCGAGATCGCAGGCAATGTCAGCATCAGGATGCCGGAGGGAGCGCCTATCAACATGCGTTTCGCCATAGACCGTCTCGACAGTCTTCCACAAGGTCCCGACTATTCCGGGACCGGCCGACTAAGAGTAGTGGACTATAAGACTGGTGCTGTCCACGTACAGGCCGACTCGATGGAAGATGTCTTCAAGGGGGACCCGAAAGGACGCAATCTCCTGCAGCTCTGGCTTTATGCCAATCTTTTCGATGCGCTTCCCGACAGAAATCTCCGAAAGGATTCCGCGAGGCCGATTCTCGATCTCTTCGGCAAGGATAGCGGACTGCCGCGACAGCCACTCACTCTCGAGCTCTATGATGTCAACTACCTCCATACCGGTAAGCATACTTATCCAAAGATTGGCGACTTCGTTCAGACAGTCCATACCGAGCAGAACGCTGAATTCCTTTCCGGCCTCAAGGAATCCCTGATCGGACTTTTCGATCCAGACACGCCATTTCGCCCGACAGAGGATCCCACGTCATGCACATATTGCCCCTTTAAGACGATTTGCTGGCGATAACTTAGGAATACACATGTCGAAGACCAGTATTTTATACCGTTTTGAATAAAAATCCTTTGAAAATTAGCAGGTATCAAATATTTTTTGTAATTTTGCATCCTGAAAAGCCCAAAAGCAAATAAGGGCGGTTCAAAAGGCATCGTGAATGCCATGGAGCCGGACCCACGGTGTGATGGGAAATAATATTTTATTTTTAGTAACACAGACAGAAAAATGAAGAAATTTGCTCTCAAGGCCGAGGCTCGTGAAAACCTTGGCAAGAAGGCTGTTAAGGCCATCCGCAACGAAGGAAAGATTCCCGCAGTGCTCAACGGCGGAAAGATTGTGGAACTCCCCTACAACGGTTCTCTTGAAGCCGGCGAGAAGCTCGTGGAGCTTGACGCAAAGCGCGGAATGATCACCACCGACATCGTAGTCAACGCAGAAGATGTCCGTAAGCTCATCTATACTCCGGAAATCTTTGAGATTGACCTCGAACTCAACGGCAAGATGCGCAAGGCTGTCCTCAAGGACCTCGCTTTCCAGCCAGTAAAGGACACAGTTCTCCACATCGATTTCCTTGAGGTATTCCCGGAGAAGCCTATCGTGATGGAAGTGCCCGTCAAGATCGAAGGCCACGCTGAAGGTGTGAAGGCCGGTGGTAAGCTCCAGCTCTCCATGCGTAAGCTCAAGGTGAAGGCTCCCTACACCCAGATTCCAGAGCAGCTTGTAG
>JAIDTS010000195.1 GCA_029060585.1 Muribaculaceae bacterium | reverse complement strand
GTAGAATATCTAAAGGAAAACAATCCATTCGTCGAGATAAAAGTGATGGGACGTCCGAGCTGGATTACTGTGGCAGAAGGCCTGAAAGAGCGTTTCCATAAAGCCGACTTATATTTTCCCTCAAGATTTTTCTTCGCCCATACTGCGGGAGCTGGAAAGGAATTTATAGCGACCTACACTTCTGCCTATGGGCATAGTCCGATTCGATCGTTTCCGACATATGCCGTGGCCGGCTATGATATAGCCAACTTCTTTATTCCCGGCATTGCCGCCAACGACGGCGACTTCAATCAGTCTGTTCCCGAGGGGTCGGAGATACAGACCCCCATCAATCTCGAGCGTGTCGGTAACTGGGGTGGCTTCTTTAATCCGTCGGCCTATATGATTCGGTATACTCCATATGGAGATATCGAAAAGATTCTAATACGCAGATGACGTCATGAAAAGGTATCTTCTTTTGATAATTCTTGTGGCGGGTATCTCGGTCTCGCTTCATGCTCAGAATAATTTCGATTCCAGAGTGGATATAGGAGTGAGAGGAGGCGCCACATTCTCTACCGTCATGTTCAAGCCATCCATTATGAGTAAGCTCGGAATAGGATATACAGGTGGTTTGACATTCAGGTATTCTGAGGAGAATCATTTCGGTCTCATTGCGGAGGTAAATCTCGTGCAACGCGGTTGGGCAGAGAAATTTGAGGATCTTCCGTATAACTATCAGCGTATTCTCAATTATGTTGAAGTTCCGATAATGTCGCATATATATTTCGGAAAACGCGGTAGATTCTTTATAAATGCTGGTCCGGAGATAGCTTATTTTCTGGGAGACAAGATAAAAAGTAATTTCGACTATACAGATGTCTCCGGTCTGGAAGGTTTCAATGACAAGAATCGACGTACAGAGCAGCTTGCGATGGATGTCAGCCAAAAACTTGATTTCGGAATAGTAGCCGGTCTTGGTGGTGAATTTAGTATCAACCGAAGGAATTCGCTAGCTCTTGAGGCCCGAGTATATTACGGTATCGGAAACGTGATGCCTTCCGGACGTCAGGATGTTTTCTCGTTATCCAATCAGCTGAGCTTTTGCGTAACGGCCGGATATTGGTTTAGGATAAAATAACTTTTATAACTCAATAACATCATTTTCAGATTTCACTATGGTTAACAATCTATTCTGGCTTGTGCCTGCTTCTTCGATCGTGGCTTTGGCACTCGCTTTCTACTTTTTCCGGTGGATGAAGGGTCAGGATGAAGGTACCGACACGATGCGAAGGATCGCATCACACGTGCGTCAGGGTGCCATGTCCTACCTCCGTCAGCAGTACAAGATCGTGACAGTGGTTTTCCTATGTCTCGTTGTGCTTTTCTCCATCATGGCTTACGGATTCGGCGTTCAGAACGAGTGGGTGCCTGTAGCGTTCCTTACAGGTGGCTTCTTCTCAGGGCTCGCCGGTTTTCTCGGCATGAAGACTGCTACATACGCTTCTGCCCGTACAGCCAATGCGGCACGAGAGTCTCTTAACTCGGGCCTTAAGGTAGCTTTCCGCTCCGGTGCCGTTATGGGTCTTGTTGTTGTAGGTCTCGGTCTGCTCGACATCTCTTTCTGGTATCTGATTCTCAATGCTTGCATTGATTTGCCCGATACTCAGAAACTCACCATGATCACTACTACTATGCTTACTTTCGGTATGGGAGCGAGCACACAAGCTCTGTTTGCCCGTGTCGGCGGTGGTATATATACTAAGGCTGCAGACGTCGGCGCCGACCTCGTCGGTAAGGTTGAGGCTGGTATTCCCGAGGATGACCCCCGCAATCCTGCTACTATTGCTGACAACGTGGGCGACAACGTAGGCGACGTGGCAGGCATGGGAGCCGACCTTTATGAGTCTTACTGTGGATCTATCCTCGCTACCGCCGCCCTCGGTGCGGCTGCCGGCGCTGTAGGTTTCATGGATGTAGAGGCCGGCAGTGTCGCTCTTCAGACAAAAGCCGTGATGGCTCCGATGCTTATAGCTGCAGTAGGTATTCTCCTTTCTATCATAGGTATCTTTGCCGTTAAGACTAAGGAAAACGCAACGATGAAAAACCTTCTCGGTGCTCTCGCCACGGGAACCAACCTCAGCTCAGCACTTATCGTAGCCGCTACTTTCCTTATCATGTGGGCTCTTGAGATTCCCAACTGGATCAACATTTCTCTTGCTGTAGTGGTTGGTCTTGCAGTAGGTATCGTGATCGGTCAGGCAACCGAGTATTATACCTCGCAATCTTACACACCTACAAAGAAACTTGCTGAAAGCGGCACAACCGGTCCGGCTACTGTGATTATTTCAGGTGTAGGACTTGGTATGATTTCCACAGCAATTCCTGTAATCGCCGTAGTTTTCGGTATCATCATGAGCTATTATCTGGCATCAGGTTTTGACTTTGCCAACATCTCCTGGGGCCTTTATGGTATCGGTATCGCTGCCGTAGGACTGCTTTCTACCCTTGGTATTACGCTTGCTACCGACGCTTATGGTCCTATCGCTGAC
>JAIDTS010000194.1 GCA_029060585.1 Muribaculaceae bacterium | reverse complement strand
TCAATGACCCCTTTAAGAATCACGATGCAAAATTACTGCTTTTTTTTGAACTGTGCAAATTTTCCGGGATTTTTTTTTCGTATCAAGCACGATTTTTTTAGAAATTATATCTGACACCAGCCTGCCCGATCATATCGGGGATGGGGGGGACTGTCTTGACAATCTCTATCCATCCACCCTTAATTTCAGGCCAACGCGAACACACCACACGTGCAAACTTCACGGCAACTGTTTCAAGAAGGGCTGCCCTACTCTCCATCACCGAACGAAGGAGCACGAATACATCCGCATATGATATGGTGGTAGCCAGATCGTCTTTATCTGGATCGAATGAGGCTGCATCAATGCGTAGACGCACGTTGACACGATATTGATTACCGGTGACTCTTTCTTCCGGCATAACACCATGAGATGCGAAGATCAGAACGTCACGCAACTGGATTTCAAATTCAGGCATCACAGACAGGAATTTTCGCTATACGCTTCGCATGACGTCCACCCTCGAACTGAGCCTGCAGATAAGCGTCTACTATCTCACGAGCGTCTTCAACGGCAATAAAGCGAGCCGGAAGAACGAGGAAGTTGGCATCGTTGTGCTGACGGGCAAGAGCCGCGAGCTCGGGGAGCCAACATAGCGCAGCGCGAATCTTCTGATGCTTATTGAGCGTCATCTGAATTCCATTACCGCTTCCGCACATAGCTATGCCAAAGTCACACTCTCCAGACTCCACTGCACGGGCAGCGGGATGTGCAAAATCTGCATAATCGCAAGAATCGGGACTGAATGTACCGAAATCCACCGTTTCATAACCTTTTTCTTCCACATAAGGTTTGATGACCTGCTTGAGATCATACGCAGCATGGTCGGATGCAAATGCTATTTTCATGATATGGGTTTATTTAAGGGACTGTTTTAAGAATTTTCTGTATATGATTCCGAAGTGCTTGAAGAGATGTCATTCCCCTCGTTTTCCTCACGACTCTCATACCAAACCGTATTCGTATTTTCGATGAAATCGAGAATAGAATCCCGACCCTTTTTCTTCTCCGAAGAAGTCAGAAAGACGGGGGGAAGTTCTTCCCATTTCTCAAGAAGAACCTTCTTGAATAAAGCCATGTTGTGATCAGCCACCTTCTGACTGACCTTATCGGCTTTAGTGAAAACTATGGCAATTGGCACTCCATTCTGACCGCAGAAGTCTACGAATTCAATATCGATCTTCTGAGGTTCGTGCCTGACATCTATGAGCACAAACAGACATGCCAGCTGCTGACGCTTTAAGGCATAGTCCTCTATCATTCGGATGAAAGCCTGTCTTTGGTCCTTACCTCTCGCGGCATAGCCATAACCGGGAAGATCGACGATATACCAATCACCATTGTTGATTTTAAAATGATTTATCAGCAATGTCTTACCAGGTTTCTGAGAAGTCTTGGCCAAAGAACTGTTGTTGGCAATCATATTTATGAGTGATGACTTGCCAACATTTGAACGACCTATAAATGCGTATTCCGGCACATGAACATCAGGACATTGCTCTACCTTGGAACTGCTAATCTCATATTTTGCGTTTTTGATTTCCATAGATTGCTATTTAAGATCATGTTTATATTAGAAAAACAATCCATGGATTGCTTTGATTGCCTCCACAGTATCTTTTTCCTCAACGACAAAGGATGTTGAGGTGTCGGAATTACCCTCGGAGCAAGCAAGCGTCTTAATGCCTGAACGCGAAAGAGTATTGAATATTCTTCCATTAAGACCTTTCAGAAACCTGAGGCCCTCTCCTACTACAGCGATAGTGGAAAGATTTTCCTCAAAAGATATTCCGGAAAGTGCTCCGTCGATAAGCTCGGGAGCGAACTCCTCATTAAGCACGCGGGATGTAGTCTGACGGTCGGCTACGGAAACGGCAAACGAGAACTCATGATTTTCTCCTGGTTGAGCGAGGAGATATACGCTCACTCCGTTTCTTGCAAGTGCATTATAGGCACGCGTATTGATCTGTGCCACATTCTCAGTCAGATTTCCGGATAAACGCACCAGACATGTATTCCTAATAGCGGTAACTCCTTTCACCGGGAAGTCCTTTGCGTCTGAGCTATCTGAGATCAGTGTACCTGGGGCTGTCGGATTGAATGTATTGAGTATTCTAATCGGAATATTCTTATGAAAGACGGGATATATCGTGGGAGGATATATCACTTTTGCTCCGAATGTGCAGAGTTCCATACTTTCAATGAAAGACATGGTCGGTAGCACCTTAGCGTCTTTGATTATTCTTGGATCTGCAGTCATGAATCCATCTACGTCGGTCCATATATCAAGCATCTCGGCATCAAGAGCTGCGGCAATCAAGGCTGCTGTATAATCGCTTCCTCCTCTACCCAGATTTGTGATCTCTCCGGAATCACGGTCTTGCGAGATGAATCCTCCTGTGATATGAGGTCCATTATCTATCTGAGAAAACTCCTTTATAATAAGATCACGGGTAAGGACCGCATCTGCAATATTCTTGTCAAACCACTTTTCAGTCTTTATAAAATCAAGGGAATTATGCAGACGCCCGTTCTTGACGATTCCTGCAACGATCGGAGCAGACATTCTCTCACCGAGACTGACGATCACGTCAAGTGTTTTGGATGGAAGATCACCTATGAGAGACACACCCTCATAAGTACGCATTAACTCATCAAGAAGAGAATCGACGACTTCCTTGGTGACTGCTTTATTATCCTCCCTCACCAACTCGTCTATTATGTCATAATGGCGCTTTGCCATTGCTTTAGCTTCCGGCTTCCAATCTCCACCATTTGCCGCAAGATGAGCTGTCGAGATGAGCTTATCAGTAAGTCCACCTAATGCGGAAACAACAACGACCGTATCCGACGGAAGAGCCTCCACTATACTTTTAACGTTTTTGAGGCTCTCGACCGTCCCGACGGAAGTGCCTCCGAATTTCAATACATTCATGGTGCAAAATTACAAAAAAAATATGAGGTGTCAAACCGAAATAGCTCTGGAGCGTTAAATAAGTATAAATAATCTTGACTTAATCTATCTTACTATGAACACAGCAGTAAAAACCTATACAGACTATACAGGTTTCATCCAGGCTCTTCGTCAGGCAGAAATGATGAGGACCGTGACTCGCACACAGAACGATTCAGACGAATGCGAACTGAGTTTCAAGCCAATCACACATGCCGACATGGAGGTCATTTTCGAATATCTCCAGAAGGAACACGGACGCACTACGGATTTTTCATATGCAGGTATCCTGATGTGGGTTGACTTCTTTAAATATGAATACGCAATTCTTGAAGACACACTATTCATAAAGGGAGTCGTAGAGAACGACACTGACACACCTGCATTCTCACTTCCCATTGGAAAACTTCCCTTAAAAGACAGTCTTGAGAAAATCCGCTCCTACTGCAGGGCTAACAATGTGGCGCCAGTGCTTTCGGCAGTGCCGGAATATGCGCTTGAGGCGCTTGAGGAAGCTGGTATTTCATCAATTAATCCGCTTGAAGACTGGGGCGACTATCTCTACGAAGCCGACAAGCTCGCGACACTCTCCGGAAAGAAGATGAGTAAGAAACGCAATCATGTCAATAAGTTTGATTCGCTCTATCCAGACAGCCGACTCGAACCTCTTGACGCATCCAACGTAGACAAGGCAATCGAATTCATGGATACCATAGACGCGGAAGGAGACGATGTTCCAATGGCTGTGGAGGAAAGGCGCATGACACGACGCCTCCTTGACCTTATAAAAGAAGGAGACATTCGTCTTGAGGGAGCGATTCTGATGGTCGGCAAAGATGTGGCAGCTTTCACAATAGGCGACGTAAAAGGTGATACTCTTTTCGTCCACGTTGAGAAGGCTTCGAGGGCTTTTGAAGGAAGCTACGAGAAAATCAATAAGGAATTCGCTGCCTTGATGACGGGACGTCATCCGGAGATAGCATATATCAACAGGGAAGATGATTCAGGCGACGAGGGACTTCGTCGCGCGAAGCAGTCTTACCATCCCGTGGAAATACTAAGGAAATACAATATCGCCCTCTGAATTTTGCAGAATGGATATTTTTTGGTAATTTTGCATTGGCAAAGGAGCGCGAAAGCGCTATATAAAATTATCAAAAAAAAGACACAGTGATGAGCGACGTACTTGTCATCATACCGACATACAACGAAATAGAGAATATCTCTACAATGCTACGCACGGTGATGCGTCTTCCAGACGGCTTTGATGTGCTCGTCATAGACGACGGATCGCCTGACGGCACAGCGGATGCCGTAAGAAGGGAGATGGCGGAATACTCAGGCCGCATTCATCTTGAATGCAGAAG
>JAIDTS010000193.1 GCA_029060585.1 Muribaculaceae bacterium | reverse complement strand
TCATCGCCCTTGAAGAGGTAGACAGCACCGTCTTTTCCGGATTCGAGACGGAAGTCGGTATGTCGTCCCTGTTCGGCCTTGTCGCAGTAGATGACCATATACTTTCCCGGGGGAATTGCTCCGGCAGGGAGCTGATAGGCTTTCTTGACCTTGTCTTTTGTCCCGATCTTATAGTCGGCGAGGGATTCCTCGTCGGGTCCCGGGTTGTAGAGTTCCACCCAGGAGTCGGGGAATTCGTTAAGGTCGTCCATGATGCAGTCGATGTTTGACTGCATTATCTCGTTGATGACGAGGTGGGCCGAGGCAGAGGGTATTCCGGCTGCGGCGGCTGCTGCCATGAGTAGCGTTCTGTAGAGTTTGCGCATGTTAAAAGTGGTTGTATTGCCTGAAAAATTTTGCTAATGTGCAAATTTACACATAAAAACTCGGAATTACAAATAATTATAATATTATTTTGGAAAAATCAAGAGGAATAACTGATGCTTTTCCGGAAAAATCAAGAGGAATAACTGATGCTTTTCCAGAAAAATCAAGAGGAATAACTGGCACTTTTTCGGAAAAATCAAGAGGAATCGAGGTCCTGAAGGCTTCGAAGTATTGACTCGCAATGCTCGCTGTATGCCACCGGAGGTGCGAGTATGGAGTATTGGCGTTTCGCGCAGTATAGTTTTATGGAGAGTGGAGAAGGGAGAGGGGAGAGTGAACTGAAATGGGATTGGTGTGTTTTTCTATCGGGGGATTGTACGGTGCTTAAATATTGTTACTATGAAAAATTCCACTTCTCTTTCTTCCGAGACAGGGCCTTCGGGAGGATACTACGTGTTTCTAATTATCTATCTGGTGTTACTGAGCGCCTTCGGGTCGTTTGTCAACGATATGTATCTACCGACGTTGCCTGAGATGGTGAGGTCGTTTCATACCACTCGTCCTGTGGTGCAGCTTGGCCTTACCTTCGGTATGATAGGCTTAGGTGTGGGCGAGCTTATCTTGGGTCCGCTCAGCGACCGTTTCGGGCGTAAGCCGATATTGATATGGGCGTTGGTTGTGTTCTGTATCGGAGCATTCGGAAGCGTATGGTCAAAGACAATCCATGTATTCCTTTGGTGGAGACTGGTGCAGGGCCTTGGAGCTTCCGGTGGATATTTCCTTGCACGTACTATTCCGGCAGACCTTTACAAAGGTCGGGTTCTTGCCAAGGTGATGGCTCTTGTCGGTGCGATAAACGGTTTTGCTCCGGCGAGTGCGCCGGTGATCGGCGGTTTGGTGGCAAGATCGGTGGGGTGGCAAGGTATATTCTGGATTCTCTTTGGATTCAGCGCAATGCTGCTTTTGCTTACCCCTGCCTTCAAGGAGTCGCTGCCTAAGGACCGTAGGGTGACTGGACATTTCGGCACTGCATTCAAGAATTATGTGGTGCTTGGCAAGAACAAGCATTTCGTAGTGCATGTGATGCTTAAGGCAGCCGCTTTAGGTGTGCTGTTCGCATATATATCCTCCGCTCCATTCATCATTCAGGATCATTATGGATTCAGCCAGCTGCAATTTGGCCTCTTCATGGGCTTCAACGCGATCTTTGTGGCATTCGGAGCGACTGTGGCGTTGCATTTCAAGCCTTTGAAGCGGGCGGCTCTGTTCGGAGGCAGAGCACTTCTTTTGATTGCTGCCGCTCAGTTCGCATGCTTCTATCTGGTAGACAATGTATGGGTGTATGAGGCATTGAATCTTCCGATGCTGTTCTGCCTGGGTATGCTGTTTACGGTAGGAAACACCTTGGCTATGAATGAAGGCAGGGATTGCGCTGGAGATGCATCGGCCCTGATCGGATTGATGGGATATGTATTCGGTGCTACAGTCAGCCCGCTCGTTGGACTTGGAAACACGATGCATTCCACTGCCATCACGATTATGGCTTTGTCGGTGCTTGTATTGGTGTTCACAAGGATGACGAGGGCGCTACCCGCAGATTTAGAGGCTACTCCGCAGAGTGCATCAAGGACTGCGGAAAAAGAATGAGTAAAAGATAATTTACTCAACTTTGCAAGCTCTAAAAATCTCACGCAAAGGGGCAGAGGCTCTCTCGCTTCGCTCTCGTACCGATAGAAGGAGACAATGAAAGTCAATGTCATAAACTTACGATATTTGAATAATTAAGGTCTTGACTCATAAAAAATACGAGTCAGGACCTAAAAATTTGTTTATATCACAGATTCGATGTAAATTTGTAAAAATATTTGTAACTCAACTTTCGCAAGCTCTAAAAATCTCACGCAAAGGGGCAGAGGTTGTGTCAGCTGTCAACCATAAACGATTAACTATCAATTTTGCTTCGCGTCGCGGTTGTGGCGAGCACGCTAAGATTACGGGCTGCTTCGCATCGCCCGGAGCTCGCAGAGAACAAGCGTAGTTTCTGCGCTAAGGGATTGCGAATCAATACGTGAGAACAAGCGAAACTTAAATTTGTAATATTATTTGGAATATGAAAAATGGTTGCTTTACCATCATAATATGTTTAGTCTTCTTGTTGGCTTTGATATTAATAATGACGGAGTCATTTATGCATTTGGATGGTCAGGTTGTGTTTATATGCATAGTCACGGTCCTTTTCCTTGCCATGATCATATTTATTGTCTTTGTTCTGAGTTCAGGCCCTAAAATAAAAGAAGAAATACAAGACAAAAATAAACCGAATGATGATGACAAATTGCAGACAGAACATCCTTCTGTCGCTACTGTTTCCAATAATAATATAGATGAGGAATATCTGCGATATTGCTATTCCACTGCCAATAAGATAGTGGGATATATTAAGAAAATTATGAAGGACGATGAACTCTATCAGACGATCAAAGATATAAAAGGCTTGGAGGCAATTGATACAGATGAGTTCGAAGGATATAATTCTCGTGTGGTGATCATCATACTTCATGACCTTTGGAAGTGCTATGTGGGAACTGGAAATGACATTACCGATACGAAGACCAAAGCAATCCTTTGCTATGCGCTTGCTCAATATAGACTCAGCACCGGCAACGGATATCCGAGAGAGTATGCCAGGACTAAAGAAGGAATGGAATCTCTTCAGAATGTCGGATGCAGTGCAATGCGACTTCCGTCTGTACTTGGTGTTCAAGGATTTGAGGAACCTACATCATTCCTCATGGTATTCTTGTTGGAACGTCTGGGACGCGATACCGATGGATATAGGAAGTTTCTGCGAGATGTGTCAGTGTGCATGAATTCCTCTGAAGGGAAGATGTCTGAAAAGGCCAAGCAATACATAGAAGAAATTGAGCCAGCCTATGGACACGCCGAATCCAGAAATGAAGAGAAATCGAATGATAAAGAAGTAGAGGACCCATCCGGGATGGAGATCCTTGATTCACTTGTAGGATTAGAGAGAGTCAAGTCTGAGGTGAAGAAACTGAGAAGTTTCGTTCAGGTGCAGCAATGGCGTGAGAAGGAGGGTCTGAAGTCGCCTGTCGTAAGCTATCATTGTGTGTTTACCGGCAATCCCGGTACAGGAAAGACGACGGTGGCGAGGATTATAGCGGAAATATATAAGGAACTGGGATTGCTGAAGAAGGGACATCTTGTGGAGACCGACAGATCAGGCTTGGTAGCTGAGTATGTGGGGCAGACAGCTGTTAAGACCAATAGAATTATTGACAAGGCTCTTGATGGTGTCCTTTTCATTGACGAGGCATATTCGTTGGTGATGGACGGTACAGGTGAGTTTGGACTTGAAGCTATTTCCACATTGCTTAAACGAATGGAGGATGACCGCGACCGACTCATTGTGATTATAGCTGGCTACAGTGAGGAGATGAGAGATTTTATTGATTCGAACCCTGGGTTAAGGTCGCGATTCAACCGGTTTTTTTACTTCGAGGACTATAGTCCGGAAGAATTATGGCTGATTTTCAAAGGTATGGTGTTAAAGCACGATTACATGGTAGATGAGGATACGGTTGAGAGGATCAAGGAAATTTTTAGGAGAGCTGCGACTTCCGGCAATAAAAGGTTCGGGAATGCTCGCTATGTCCGTAATCTATTTGAGAAAGTGCTTGAAAACCAAGCTCTTCGGATAGCATAGGAAGGCAATTCTGACAGAAGTGCGCTTCAGAAGATAACTGTTGATGACCTTTGGGATCTCTAATTAATTTAATATAATTCATGATATTGCAACCAGGTGAACTGAGACGGGGTTGGGGTACTCTCTTAATAATGAGATAAAAAAAGGACACACGAGCCGTGCGTCCCTACGTTTTGTTGATAATCTTTCGGGTTATTTCTGCTGGAGGGGAGTCATGTGGTAGCCGAGGGCGTTGAGCTCCATCTCCATTCCGGCGAGGTACATCTGA
>JAIDTS010000192.1 GCA_029060585.1 Muribaculaceae bacterium | reverse complement strand
ATCTATATTGGCGAATGCGTAGATATTATACGTGCCGGAAGGGATGACAACCTTGAAGGTTTCAGCCTCGAAACCCTGAGCCGATGCCCCGCCTCTCTGCTTCACAGTCACGTTGCCCTTAGAGTCCACAAACGCTATCCACCAATCGTGGATATACTCGACGCTTTCAGTGGGATCCTGCGGTCTTCCGTCCGCGCGGGTATAATTGCCGGAACGTGATAGAAGCGAGAAGGAGACTTCCGTGGGGATGCCGGGTTCAAAGCCGGGTTCTTTTGGCTCGTTGCCTTCAGACTGAGAGCAACCGACCGACAGCATGGCTGTCAGGACGGTTGCCAACATATATATGAGTTTTCTGGATGTCTTCATTTATTCAGTTTCTTAATCGAAATGGCATAAGCAATAGATTATCAGTCAAAATAGAACGTGTCTTCCTCACGGTAGTTCCACTTGCGTACGAATATACGGGCCTGCATCGTGTCGGGCTCACGCATCGTAGGTGTTGGATCGCCGGGACCGCGGAATGATACCGACACTCGGTATATATTGTTCCGCACCGTAGCGTATTCCATCGGATACGATGTCTGAGGATCTGCGCCCTCGCTGTTGTAATGGCGGAGCCAGAGATTGTAGTAGCAGATGAAACCGAGCTCACCACCGCCGGGATGATGAACGGCAGTGAATTCCGTGACGACCGCGCTGTCCTCAGGATGATCCTTCATATAGGACTCCAAGGCCGTAAGGTCTGAAAAATAAATGGTTTCCGCTTCCTTCACCTCATTGTCGGAGGACGGTGAATATCGGTAAATATTTTTTCCTGCCGTATTGAACGCCCTCCTGTCGCTTGCGGTCATCTCCACGAGAGTCCTATCGGCATAGCCACTGTAGATCTTTGCGGGGACATAGACGGCTCGGAAGGCCATGCCGGTGAGATAGTTGGAATGGAAGCAGTCGGTAGGATGCGTATTCTCGTTGGCGTAGCTTATGATCGAGATATGGTCGCAATCAGAAGCCGGGTCATAATATCCTTTCTTCTGAGATCCATGGTAATATGCAGAAAACTTACCGTTGTCTGTTGAAATAAAATTATTCTCCAGATCTTCAGCGATTTTTTCCTTAACTTTCGCCACAGCAGAACCGCCGTACCACTGGTCGAGATCACCTGTTGTTCCATCTGCAGTCTTCTGAAGAGTATGTCGCTCCATGACATAGTTGGTGGGTATATCGACTCCATCAGATACATAGGTCGTAGGCGATTCCTTACCTCCCCAGCTGAAATTTCCGCCGTCATCCAACCCTTTCAGACCGGCTTGATTCCAAACCATATTGTCGCCTGCATCAACAGCCGTCACCTTCTTGAAGAGGAATGAAGGGGTCTTCATAACATTGACCGGCAAGACATTGGTGAGATAGACGGTATTGCCGTCAGCTCCAGTGACAGAATATTTCAGCTCATTGACAGTCTCAGCTTCACCTGTGCCTTCGGTAACGGCATTCTCTGCCTTTTTATACCATAGGTCAAGACGGGCATACATCCTCTGGAGCGTAGTGGCGCCCTTGTATTCCTTATCGACTTTCGTGATCTTGTTCGTTCCTGTCGGCTGACCATAATAGGAATAGCTCTTATTGTAGGCGGTCGACATAAGGAAATAGTCCATCTTGGCGGCGTTCTTCGAGAATGCGTCGAAATTATAACTCCAGGTCTGCGATCCGCTGAAATCAAACGACCGCAACGATCCCAACGTAGATATATCCTGCATTAGTCCCATGTTGGCGACCACAAGGAAATTCAGACCGGTGGCGGACTCCGCCTTCTTCATCTCATCTTCTGAGCATTTGATTTTAACTACCAGATACTGCTTCTCGAAATAAGGATAATAAGACTCCTTATCCTTTTCATCACCGACAGCCTCGTTCTTCAACTGCCATAGATGGCTGTTCTGGACATCATTAGGATTATCTATGTTGAAGTATATCTGCCTTATAATTTTCGTATCTCGATTACTATCCATACCCTTACCGTCTTCCTCAATATAGAAGAAAACGTTGATGTCATGGATCTTGTCTTCATTCAGGATGCCCTGCTCCCTGCCGTTGCCTTCTTCTCCGCCGGCCGGATTGGATCGTGAGGATGAATCCACGCCTTCGGGCATGGCGATGCGGAGTTCAAAGTAAGGAGATGACTCCTCCTCCACATAATCGTCCTGATTCACGAGCTCCTCGTGACCGCACGCCGCAATGAAGGGCACTGCGAGCAACAAGCCTATCGGCGTAAGCCATTTCCATATGTCGAATGGTCTGTTCATTGTTTGATATCAATTCATTCTCTTTCACAAATCGCCTCTCCGAGGCTACTGACTTCTTTCGGCTTTACCCCAGACTGAAGTCTGGGGTTTCAGCACAATATAAGCTCTCCGAGCTTATTACGTTTCAGCATCATACTGAAGCGAAGCTTCCGATACTGCGGGCATTGTCCGAGCTTATTACGTTTCAGCATCATACTGAAGCGAAGCTTCCGATACTGCGGGCATTGTCCGAGCTTATTACGTTTCAGCATCATACTGAAGCGAAGCTTCCGATACTGCGGGCATTGTCCGCTAATACTGCGCGAGGCGCCGATACTTGACTTGTAAAGTCTTTAACTTTACAAGTCAAAAGGCTGGAGACGTACGGTCCAGGAGAGGATGTGGATCTCGACCGCAATCCAGGAGCCACCTTGGAGGAAGAAATCGAGATGGTAGTCATACTCGCGGTCGAGGTATTCCTGACTGCCGTAGTTCTGGATCTCGTAGGCCTGACGTCCGACGGAAAGGACATGCGGAAGATTGACGCTCTGTGTCTTAGACACATCT
>JAIDTS010000191.1 GCA_029060585.1 Muribaculaceae bacterium | reverse complement strand
ATTCCTTCTTCAACTTGCAAAAATCACTCGCCCAAAATCGCCCCAGGGGCTCTGAAATTTTATGAGATGGGGTCTAACCCTGAGGGGCTGTTTTATTATTCTTACAAAAATAGTGAAAACAATTGAAAATGCAAAATTTTCTAAGTTCAAATGACAAAAAAAGAAGAGGCATCCATCACGGAGCCTCCACTTCATTGATTACAGGTGTTGTAAGATGATAGCTTTTGTTTATGTTCTTTTTTCTACCATGGTCGATTTCCTCCGGGGAATCCGCCTCCTCCTCCAGGTCCGGAAGAGGTTCCGATGGTTGTCACTGTTCCATTGATCGAGAATGTACCGATTTTACTTCCGTCACTCCATGTGCCACCGTTATGCCATCCGTTCCATATCTCCGCCGCATTTGATATTTTTCCGTTGGAGCTTATCTGATAGGATGCTCCTTCTTTAAGTTCCGAAGAACTGAAGAAGAGACTGCCGTTAAGTGTGCGGGGAATCTCATACGCCATTAAGGACTTACCGTCATCACTGAGGATGGCTATTGCCTGTCCTTTTGAAAATTGAAGCCCGTTGTATATTACACAGTTCTGAGCACTTGAGTTTGAAGGAGATATAGCTGCTCCGCTTATTCCTATCAATGTTCCACCATTTACTTTGAAATCATTAGAGCGGTCGCAATCAAATGCTTCTTCTGGAGCTCGGGCTCCATTGGAGATTGTCAAGCCTCCGTTGAAAGTCATTGTGCCGTTAGAGTCTATGCCATCGTTGTTTACGGCATAAGCATAAATTCGGCCGCCATTGACAGTGATTGATTTTGCTGCGTTGATAGCATCATCATAGGCGTAGACGTAGAGTCTTCCACCGTTGATTGTAAGGTCTGATTTGCTTTCAAGACCCTCTGAACCATCACTTGCCCCTGACACCATGATGTTAATATTGCCGTCGTCAATTGTAATGTTTCCGTCAGCTTTTATTCCCTTTGGTGAAGAGTCAAGGTCATGAGCAGTGTTATAGACATATTTGCCACCAGTAGTGACGACAGTAGTCTCTCCTCCGGTCACACTAAGATTACCGTCTGCGTTAATACCTTTTCCTCCGGTTCCGCAGCTTTTAATGGAAATCACTCCGCCACTGATGATTACGTTGCCGTCGGTCTTTATACCTGCGGCTGAGGATGTGTCGTTTTCGTCAGCGTCGTATATAGCGTCGCCTTTAGTATTGAGGTCAAGCTGGCCTCCTCTTATGTCGACGTGATAGTCTGTCTTTATTCCTTTTCCGGCTTCTGATTCCGAGAGGGTATAGATAAGGCCACCGGCGATGATGACTCCTATGTCGTCAGACTTGTCTCCTTTTATGTGGATAGCGTTCTTGACTGCCTCAGTTACAGCGATTGTCACTCCGGGACGCACATACATATATCCGTCTGAGGCAATTCCATGTTTCTGCTTGCCTGCCACAATAAGGCTTCCTGTTCCGCTGAAAATTAGGTTTCCTTCGCTGAAGAAACATCCTTTTCTATCCTCACTGTCAGAAGTGTTTCCGTCGAGATAGTAATGATCGTCAGAATACGAGCTTGCATCGGTGAGCTTATTGATTGTTCCGGCACCAAGATTGACGAAGAGACGTTTTTTGCACTGATTGTTGATTGCCGGCCCTTTCTGTGAAGTCAGTTCTATCCCATTGAGGTTGAGAAGTATCTTTTTTTCGCCGTAAATCTTAAGAGAACCGTTGTCGCTTTTACCGCTGACGTTGATCTCAACGCCGCTTACTGAATTGGTCAGCATATCGATGACTACATGACTGCCGTTTACATTTGTTATAATATCGACGCAATCGGTTTCCACGGAAGCGCTTTCTCCTGAATAGGTGACGGTGACTTTATTCTTGAATTTGTTGGCCTCCCAGAATATGTCTTCGTCGGTTCCGACTATGTCTTTGTCGGCGTCAGTCGCGGTCTGTCCCTGATAGGGGAGTATCTGGGTGTCGAAATCAGGAACGTCGCCATCGTTCTCGCCGGGACCACCAGGCATTCCCGGTCCATCTCCCCATTCCGGTGGTCCGGCTGGGTAATTAGGTTCGTTGTTGGAACAAGACGCAAGAGCCAACACTGATACCATTGTCATTATAAACTTAATCTGTTTCATTGTATAGTCAATTATTGATTAAAATTTATCACAGTCAACGCTCTTCGGGTTTTCTGTCAGGAGCAGGAGGCAGCTGAAACATCCTTTTCAGCTGTTCGTTACGGATTATCTGCCATTTAGTGAAAGCAGCTGGTTCTTTCTTGAATATCTTTTGCATTGACTTGACAAGTTTTTCCTCCTGTTTGGCACGCTTCTTCTCTATTTTCTGAATATCTTCCGGGGCACGACCAATCCCATTAGGGTTGTCATTACCCGGACGACCTGGTCTCTGACCATTGAAATCCGGATGACCTCCAGGCTGACCACCGTGGTGTCCACCACCGAATCCGGGACCATTACCGGGACCTCCATTGCCAGGGCGATTGTCCATTGGGCCCCCGGGGCGACCACCAGCCGGGGGAGCGGGCATTGTCATTCCGTTAGATTGAGTTCCGAAGATAGCTTTGTTATATTTATCATATGCAGAATAGACTTTCTCAAACTGAGAATGGTCAAGATTGAGCTGCTTTCTGACTTCATCTGCCTGCTCATAGGTCGACTGAGGTTGCGTGCCCATTGGTTGCGTGTATGCCATTATACATATAAACGCTGATAATGAGAGTATTATAATTCTTTTCATTTTTTTCAGAGTTATTTGATTTTCATTGCAAAATTAACTCAAAATGAAAAGTTGTACAAAAAAGTTCTGCATAGAGGCTATTATATCG
>JAIDTS010000190.1 GCA_029060585.1 Muribaculaceae bacterium | reverse complement strand
GCTGCCCCACTCATTCGGAACTCAGTGAGCGAGCCTCGGCGAACTTTGCTTACGAGTGCAGCAACGCCATTCAGAAAGACTCCCTCAGCGAGCCCTCTGCACCTCGCGAAACCCACCTTTCCCACCACCCCTGCGTCCCCAGCGTGATGCATCACAAATCCATCCATTAAAAATTTTCACTAAATTAGGAAAGTCCCCTCAAACTTGAGCTCATTATATTAAAAAATGATGATGATACAATGAAAAAGTTTTGTAAAGTTTATGCGAAAAGTTTTTGTAAGTCTAAATTATTTATTAACTTTGCATTCACAAGGGACAGAATGGTCCGACAGCAAAAGATAGAACCATAATATTTATACCATAAACACGACATCAGATGTACTTATTAGGTTACGACATAGGTACTTCCTCAGTTAAGGCAAGTATCGTTGACGCCAAGAGCGGAAAATGTGTGGCTACTGATTTCTTTCCGAAATCTGAGGCTCCAATCAAAGCTCTGAGACCCGGATGGGCAGAACAAAATCCTGAAAACTGGTGGGAATATATAAAGGAGGTCACTAAAAGAGTCCTCGAATCTTCCAAAGTGAACCCTGCCGACATCAAGGCTATCGGTTTTTCATTCCAAATGCATGGCCTCGTCTGCATAGACAAAGACCGCAACCTTCTGCGTGACGCGATCATCTGGTGCGATTCGCGTGCCGTCCCTTATGGTGAGAAAGCTTTCAAGGAACTCGGCGAAGAGCAGTGCCTGACCCACCTTCTCAATTCTCCCGGCAATTTCACAGCCGCAAAACTCGCTTGGGTGAAGGAAAACGAACCCAATGTCTTCGAGAAGATATACAAGATCATGCTTCCTGCCGATTATATCGCCATGAAGATGACCGGAGAAATCTGCACTACACCGGAGGGTATATCCAACTATGTGCTATGGGACTTCAAGGAAAATGCTCCCGCTAAGTTCCTCATGGACTATTTCGGCTTCGATATGGAGATTCTCCCAGAAGTCAAACCCACATTCAGCATTCAGGGACATCTTCTTCCCGAACCCGCTAAAGAACTCGGACTCGAACCTGGCACTCCCGTCACTTATCGTGCCGGCGACCAACCCAACAACGCCCTTAGCCTCAACGTATTCAACCCGGGAGAGATTGCCGCTACAGGTGGTACTTCAGGCGTCGTATATGCAGTCAACGGCAAGACCGACTGCGACCCGAAATCCCGTGTAAACTGCTTCGCTCACGTCAACCATACCGCAGAGGCACCCCGTGTAGGCGTACTGACTTGCATCAACGGAACAGGTATCCTCAACAGCTGGATCAAACGAAACATCGCCTCTCCGGGCATGAGCTACGACGACATGAACCGCATGGCGGAATCAGTTCCCGTAGGTGCTGAGGGTATCAGCATCATTCCTTTCGGAAACGGTGCGGAACGCATCCTTCAGAACAAGGAGACCGGCTGCTCTATCTTCGGTATCAACTTCAACATCCACAACAAGGCCCACCTCATGCGTGCCGCGCAGGAAGGTATTGTATTCTCGTTCATGTACGGTATTGAGATCACCGAGGCCATGGGTCTGAAGGTTGATACTATCCATGCCGGACACGCCAATATGTTCCTCAGCCCCCTCTTCCGCGAGACTCTCGCGGCCGTGAGCGGAGCAACCATCAAACTCTATGAGACTGACGGAAGCGTCGGAGCCGCGAAGGGAGCTGGTATAGGCGCCGGCATCTACAAAGACAACAACGAGGCTTTCGCCACCCTAAAGAAGATTACAGAGATCAATCCTCCCGCCGACCGCGAGCCCTATCTGAAGGCTTATAAGCTATGGAAGGAAAGACTCAACCTAATTCATAATGCATAATTCATAATTGAATACACTGAGAGAAGCCAATTTTGGATAATCGCCGACTGATATTTTGCATTATGCATTGTGAATTATGAATTATTAATTGAAGTAATAACCAAAAAATAACCAAATAAAACACAACAATGGCACAGAAAGAATACTTTCCCGGCATAGGGAAAATCAAGTTCGAGGGCACTTCAAGCTACAATCCCCTCGCCTATCGCTACTATGACGCTGAAAAGCTCATCCTCGGCAAACCCATGAAGGAATGGCTCAAGTTCGCCATGGCATGGTGGCACACTCTTTGCGCTGAAGGCGGCGACCAGTTCGGCGGTGGCACAAAGAAGTTCCCCTGGAATGTTGGCGAGACAGCTGTAGAGCGCGCTAAGAATAAAGTTGACGCAGGCTTCGAGATCATGGAGAAACTCGGTGTTGAATATTTCTGCTTCCACGATGTTGACCTCGTGGAGGAAGGAAACTCTGTGGAGGAATACGAGGCCAACCTCAAGGCTGTAGTAGCCTACATCAAGGAGAAGATGGCCGGCACAAACATCAAGAACCTCTGGGGCACAGCTAATGTATTCGGACACGGCCGCTACATGAACGGCGCCGCTACAAACCCTGACTTCGATGTTGTTGCCCGCGCTGCCGTTCAGATCAAGAACGCTATCGACGCTACTATCGAGCTCGGCGGTCAGAACTACGTGTTCTGGGGTGGACGTGAAGGCTACATGAGCCTCCTCAACACCGACCAGAAGCGTGAGAAGGAACACCTCGCCACTATGCTCACTATGGCCCGCGACTACGCTCGCTCGAAAGGCTTCACCGGCACTTTCCTCATCGAGCCGAAGCCCATGGAGCCCAGCAAGCACCAGTATGACGTAGACACCGAGACTGTAATCGGTTTCCTCAAGGCTCACGGTCTTGAGAAAGACTTCAAGGTAAACATCGAAGTAAACCACGCTACCCTCGCAGGCCACACATTTGAGCATGAGCTCGCTGTAGCTGTAGACAACGGCATGCTCGGCAGCATCGACGCTAACCGCGGCGACTACCAGAACGGCTGGGATACCGACCAGTTCCCCATCGACAACTATGAGCTCACCCAGGCTATGATGCAGATCATCCGCAACGGCGGTCTCGGCAACGGCGGTACAAACTTCGACGCAA
>JAIDTS010000019.1 GCA_029060585.1 Muribaculaceae bacterium | reverse complement strand
CCAGACTCTATGGAGTGGTGCCTGAAAACGCTCTTGAGCTTACAAACAGGAAATTCATCCGACGTTTCAATTATCTCGAGGCCAAGGCAAAGGAAACAGGACGCAGTCTGAAGGACATGACACTCGCAGAAATGGACGAAATCTGGAACGAGGCGAAAGGATTGGAATGAAGTCTTGCGTAGCACGCTAAGCGTTTTGAGTAATTGTATTGCGTAAAATACAGATTTTAAAACCAAATAATAAAGATCGAGCATGATCCTGTGCATCACCGAGAAACCAAGCGTCGGAGCCGACATAGCAAAAATCCTTGGAGCCGGAGTCAGAAGAGACGGTTATTTCGAGGGTCCCGAATATTGCGTCACATGGACTTTCGGTCACTTATGCGAACTGAAAGACCCAGCTGACTATACTCCCGACTGGAAAAAATGGTCTCTTTCAGCTCTTCCCATGATTCCAAAAAGGTTTGGCATCAAGTTGAAAGACGACAAAGGGATTCAGCACCAGTTTGAAGTGATAGAACGCCTGATACGCCGAAGCGACAAGGTGATCAACTGCGGCGATGCCGGCCAGGAGGGAGAACTGATTCAGAGATGGGTGATGCTGAAGGCCGGTTGCGATAAGCCTGTGGAACGGCTATGGATATCATCTCTGACCGATGAGTCGATCAGGGAAGGATTCGAGCATCTACGACCTCAGAAAGATTTGGAAAGCCTCTACATAGCAGGACTATGCCGCGCTATCGGAGACTGGATTCTCGGCATCAACGCGACCAGGCTTTACACTTTGAAGTATGCAGAGAAGCGTGAGGGATACGGCAACGCCAATGTCCTCTCGGTAGGACGCGTGCAGACCCCTACCCTCGCCCTCGTGGTGAACAGACAGAAGGAAATAGAGAATTTCGTTCCGACTACCACATATGAGCTGCGCACTCTCTACAGAGACGTCACCTTCACTTCAAATGTCAAGGCATTCAAGACCGAGGAAGAGGGTCAAGGCAAACTCAAGGAGGCTGCCGAGAGCGTTTTTGAAGTAACAGAGGTAACTAAAAAGAAGGTAAAGGAAGCACCTCCAAGACTTTTCGACCTCACGAGCCTTCAGGTGGAAGCCAACAAGAAATACGGATTGAGTGCAGATGAGACGCTGAAGACCATTCAGGCGCTGTACGAAAAGAAGCTCACCACCTATCCACGTGTGGACACTACATATCTGACCGATGACGTCTATCCTAAATGCGGGCCGATACTTAATGGTCTCGGAAATTATCAGGAAGTTCTAAGGCCGATACGTGGAAAGAAACTGAAAAAGAGCAATAAAGTGTTTGACAACTCAAAAGTGACCGACCACCACGCAATAATTCCGACAGGAATGCCTCCGCAGATGCTTTCAAAGCCTGAATGGGAGGTCTATGATCTTATCGCCAGGCGGTTTATCTCCGTCTTCTTCCCGGATTGCGTCTACGACCAGACGCAGATCAAGGGGAAGGCCGGAAAGATCGAGTTCAAGGCCTCGGGAAAGAGAATAGCAGATCCGGGATGGAAG
>JAIDTS010000189.1 GCA_029060585.1 Muribaculaceae bacterium | reverse complement strand
TGGAAGACTGTTTATGAACCCGGAAAGGTAAAGGCCGTCGGATATAAAAATGGCAAGAAGGCGATGGAGACTGTTGTAGAGACCACAGGAGCCCCCGCTAAGTTGGAATTGACTGCCGATCGCAACAAGATCGTTGCCGATGGTCGTGACGTGTCTGTGGTTACCGTAAGGGTTCTTGACAATAAAGGACGGTTTGTTCCCGATTCGAACGTGGATCTGACCCTTTCGGCCTCCGGACCTGTTCGTATCCTCGGAGTAGGAAACGGCGATCCCACCTTCAAGGCCAAGGAGCGTCCTGTAGACGGCGTAGGAAAAGAATTCACTGTCAAGACTTTCAATGGTCTCGCCCAAATACTCCTCCAAAGCGAAGGCGAATCGGGCACCGGAACGCTCACTGTCAGCACAGCCGACATCCCGTCCATGTCCCTCTCGCTCAAGATTGACTGAAGACTCAAATAAGCTTCTTATGGTGCTGGTAGATTTCGCGGAATACCTTCGGCGACTGTCCTTTCTTCTTCTTGAAGATACGGTTGAAGTTTGATATATTGTTGAATCCGCAGTCATAACATATCTCTGCTATTGAGGTGGTAGAGTCTACCAGCATTCGTGAGGCGTGTCCGAGACGCACGTCGATGATATAGTCTGAGATGGATTTTCCTGTGCGTAGCTTGAAGAAGCGGCTGAAAGCCGTCGGTGTCATTCCTACGAGGTCGGCCAGGTCGGCCAGACGTATGTCCTGGCGGTAGTTCTCGTCTATGAAGGCCTGCACCTTCTGCACCCTCCGGCTGTCGCATGCCGGATTGACACTGGCAAACGATGATGTCGCCAGCAGACGGTAGTCGCCGAGCTCGGCAAGATTGTTTAGCAGCGACATGAAGTCGAGGAGACCCTGAAAGCCTGAATCCATGGTAGGAAGTTTCTCGAGTTGGGAATGCACCTTCCAGATCGTAGACATAGGGAATGCTATGCCGTTGGCACTCTCGTTCAGCAGGTTGCGGATTCCCTTCATCTGGTTTTTAGCAAGAAACACCTCTCCGAAAAGGTCTTCTGAAAACTGAATGGTGATTTCCCTCATGGCAGTGCTGGTGCATTCGTGCTGAAGCCAGCCATGTTCTATTCCATGCCCTACGAGCACAAGATCTACATTGCCGACGGTTTCGATAGAATCGCCTACCACGCGTCTCGCTCCCTCGCAGTTGGAAAGGAAGTTGAGTTCGAATTCCCGGTGGCGGTGCACAGGAAAGGTAAACTCGTCCTTGAATCTGTCTACGAGATAAAAGCAGTCCTTGTCAGACAGCGGTGGTATTTCCGTGATTATCTTTTCGTCCATTCTGGTCGCTTTATTTACCGCAAAACCGCGATTGAGTTTTTCTAAGTGGCAAATATAGCGTAAATATTTGAAAACGCCAAGAAATTATCCGGATTTATTTCTTATGCACGACGTTCTGCAATCGCATTCTTATGCCAATTTTCAAATTCTGCAGATGTAAGGTTTATTAAAATATCATCAATTTGATATTTTTTTATTAACTTTGCCTTTCTCAATCGTTATTAATGTAAAAGAGACCGTAGATATGTCAGAGATTTTAGCATACCCGATTGGATTACAAGACTTCAGAACACTTCGTGAAGAGGGATACGTCTATATTGACAAGACCCGCTATATAGCTGCACTTATCAGGAATAAGGCCCGCTATTGTTTTCTGGCGCGTCCCCGACGCTTCGGAAAGAGTCTTTTCCTGTCTACTCTTCAATGTTTCTTCGAAGGCCGGCGGGAACTTTTCACAGGTCTCGATATAGAATCTCTGGATTGGACCTGGGAATCTTACCCTGTGCTACGACTTGACCTTAACTCACATAGCTATATGGAACAGGGAAGGCTTGACAGTGTGCTTGACAACACTTTCAGAAACTGGGAGCGGAAATATGGGGTGGACGTCAAGGATGATGATTATTCGCAGAGGTT
>JAIDTS010000188.1 GCA_029060585.1 Muribaculaceae bacterium | reverse complement strand
CGTCCGCTCCTCAATCCTTGACGACAATGACAGACCCCGAAATCCTCAGGAAAGCCCTGAAGCTACATTTTGGATTCAGCACCTTCAAAGGTCAGCAGCAAGAGATCATCCAGTCGCTACTTGGCGGCGAGGATGTCTTCGTGCTGATGCCCACTGGAGGAGGCAAATCCTTATGCTATCAGCTTCCAGCGCTGATGTCGGAGGGTACGGCCATTGTCATCTCTCCCCTCATAGCGCTCATGAAGAACCAGGTGGACGCCATCCGGAACTTCGCCGAGAACGACGGAGTGGCCCACTTTCTGAACTCCACGCTCTCCCGGGCGGCAATCGAAAGCGTCAAGAAAGACGTAGCCGAAGGGCACACGAAACTTCTTTACGTAGCTCCGGAATCGCTGACGAAAGAAGACAACGTCGAGTTCCTTCGCGGAGTCAAGATATCGTTCTTCGCCGTGGATGAAGCCCACTGCATCTCCGAGTGGGGCCACGACTTCCGGCCTGAATACCGGAAGATACGCCCCATCATATCGAAGGTCGGCAACCGACCGGTGATCGCGCTCACGGCAACCGCCACCCCGAAGGTGCAGCACGACATCCAGAAAAACCTCGGGATGCTCGGTGCGAAAGTGTATAAATCAAGTTTCAACAGAGAAAATCTTTATTATGAAGTAAGACCTAAGACTAAAGAAATCGACGCCAACATCATCCGCTTCGTCAAGCAGCAGAAAGGCAAAAGCGGCATCATCTACTGCCTGAGCAGAAAAAAAGTGGAGGAAATGGCGGAGCTTCTGAAGGTCAACAACGTCAGGGCCCTTCCCTACCATGCCGGCATGGAGGCGGCAGTAAGGAGCGAGAACCAGGATGCGTTCCTCCACGAGGAGGTGGACGTAATCGTGGCTACGATCGCTTTCGGAATGGGCATAGACAAGCCAGACGTCAGATACGTGATCCATTACGACATCCCCAAGAGCCTCGAAGGCTACTATCAGGAGACCGGACGCGCAGGGCGCGACGGCGGGGAGGGGCGGTGCATCGCGTTCTACACCAGGAAAGACCTACAGAAACTCGACAAACTAATGCTCTCCAAAACCCCGGCCGAACAGGAAATCGGGAGGCAGCTTCTCGCAGAGACAGCGGCCTACGCCGAGTCGTCGGTCTGCCGCCGACGCATACTCCTGCATTATTTCGGCGAGAACTATGAAAATGACAATTGCGGCAA
>JAIDTS010000187.1 GCA_029060585.1 Muribaculaceae bacterium | reverse complement strand
ATTTGTTTTTTATGCGAATGACGACCCTTTGACCTTAGATTCCGGGGATTATGGTCTTGAGGAGTCTATTGAGGAAATTCCCTGGACTTTTGAGAATAATAACATGACTATTTTAAAGCCTTTCGGAACCTGTCGCCATGCCGTTTATGTCTTTGTGGAAGGCATATCTACCATAGGCGTGCAGAGCGTCTACAGATACGACGGCAAGGAGACCCGCAGCGAAATCGTGACTATTGACGTTGAGAACGATCCCGATGCCGTTGGCACAATAGATGCGGATAAAAAGATTGCCGACGTTAAATACTATAGTATTGACGGCCGCGAAGTCGCAGCTCCCGCCAGCGGCCTCTTCATCAAGCGCGTGATTTTCGATGACGGCGCTACCCACACCTCCAAGCTTCTTCGCTAATCCAAGGCATAGTGACTTGCATGGACGTAGTCAATGAGAGGGCGGTTTGTAACCGCCCGATACTTCCAGACGTGCGTCCTGACTGCAACCCCGAGAGTCTAACCTCGGGGTTTTATTTTGTCACACCCTTTCCCTTGCACCAAGCAACATCTCTATACATGTTATTGCTTTTTGTCAAAAGTTTAACAAAAACATAATTTTTCAAAATAATTATTTGTGTTTCTAAAGAAATTTTCATAATTTAGCACACGATTTAGTAAAAAATCTTAAAGGTAATTTTTATGAAGAAAACTTTACTCGCACTCAGTGCGGCCGCTATCGCCCTCTCCGGCATGGCCGCAACTCCCAAAGAGAAACTACCGGTTTCTAAAACTCGCCCCGATAGAAGCGCCATGCTGAAGACTTCGGATGTTTCTCGAATCGCCGTTCCTGCTGCGCCTTCAATGAAGAAAGCCCCGGCTAAGGTCGGTTCGCCGGAGGATGTAATAACCTCAGCCGAAGGACAGTTGCAGAATTACACTGGGATCGGCACTGGATACGCCCTTTCTATGTTCGGTATTGCTTTCTATGAGAACGATACATTTGCTTCACATGTGGTTTATGGAGAAGGCGATGAGGTATATATTTATGATCCAATACCCTATTTCTCCGCTGGCTCATATGTAAAGGGTGTGAAGAAAGGCGATAAGATTGAGGTGAGTCTGCCTCAGACTGTCGAATTTAATAAAGGTGCTGAGTACGGCTACTACCTTTGCATGCTTGAGTTTAAAGGTGAACTGAACGAGGATGGCGAATTAGAAGGCTTTTTTTATCCCAACGAAGCGGAATCCGTTACTATTTCTGTGAAAGAGGATGGATCTATGTCCGTAGATGGAATTAATGAGGATGTAATCCTCGGCCTCGCATATACAGATGAAGAGTCATGGGCCGGTTATGGAGTGGTAGATCTTTCGTTCGTTGAATTTAATGAGACTGCCGTGACCCCTCCCGATGATATAGAAGTGTCCAAGAACTTCTGGGTCTGCGGTGGTGGAGACTATGGTTGGCCTGTTAGCTGGGCTCAGGGATATGATGAATTCTATTTCCAGGGCCTTTGCCCGGAGATGCCTGATGCTTGGGTTAAGGGTACTGTAGAATATGATGAAGACTTTGCCACTATTTCCATTGAACAAGGCCAGTACATGGGTGTCTATATGAATTATTATATCAAGACAAAGTGTGCCGCTGTGGTCTATGATGAGGAATGGGATGCGTACTTTTATGAGGATCTGCCCGAAGATTATAAGTATGAGCTTATCTGGGACTATGAAGACAATATTATAGTTGCGAAAGATCCCGAAGTAGCATTGCTCTTCAATGCTTCCGAAGATGATTATTCTGTCTTAAATGAAATGTATGGGGTTCAACTGGTTCATCAGGATTCTTATGAGGGAACTCCTCAGAACCCTGTAATACTTGGTTTCTATGATGCTTTGGCAGATGGTGGTGATTATAGCGAATTCAATATCGCGGTGCCGGCTGTATCCACCGACGGAGATTTCCTTCTGACCGAAAATCTATATTATATAGTCTATGTAGACGGAGAGGAATGGGAATTCGATGCTGATGAATACCAGCTTGATGAGAATATTGTAGAAGTTCCCTGGAATCTTGATGTATATTATATCTATAACTGGGGTGGCATTGAGCGTGAGGTTGACTTCTTCGTCGAAGGTATCACTACTCTTGGCGTTCAGAGCGTCTATAAATACGACGGAGAGGAGACCCGCAGCGAGATCGTAACTCTGAATCTTGAGGACGATCCCGACGCAGTCGGCACTGTAAACGCCGGCAAGAAGATTACAGACGTGAAGTACTATGGCCTCGACGGTCGTCAGGTAGTCAATCCTGCTGCCGGCATCTTCGTGAAGCGCGTAACTTTCGAAGACGGTACTGTTGCAACCTACAAAAAGGCAGTCCGCTAATAAATCCTTGATTCGAAAATTGCCCGGAGGGCAATAGACATGTTAACCCCGGGCCTCTTGGCCCGGGGTATAACACACCCACCCATTCTCTGCCCCGTAGGGGCAGAACTGATAAAAATGCATTAAATTAAAAATTATGTTTAGAAAACTATTCGCATCCTGTCTTCTCGGTGCTGCAGCGTTTTCTGCCGCTGCAGTTGAAAGCACAGTGACATATACCTATGCTGGCGATGAAGCCGGGTTTTGGGGTAAAGGAAAGTCCGAGATATATGATGTCGCTATCCGTATCAGCGATCCCGCTCTCGCCGGAAAGAAGATTACCGCTATCCGTGCGGTCGTAAACGCTTATGAAGGAATCGAATCCACCTCGGTCTGGCTCTCTAAGGAATTGACTCTCGAGAAGATCGACGGTGTGAAGGTAACAGTCCCCGATACATACTCTTCTGAGGTATCTGTTGAGAAGATCACTTTTCCCGGTGATGAGTTCCAATGTGGTCAGCTTTCCGCTTCACTCGATACTCCCTATGTCCTTACTGAAGAAGGAATATATGTAGGTTATAGCTTGACAGTCCCCTCAGTCCCCAAAGGCGAGGAACTGACCAATATGCAGAAATATCCTCTACTTCTTTCTCCTTGCGACAACCGTGAGTCGCTCTATATGCGCGCTTCAAAAGACTTCCTCAAGTGGGTTCCCTACAATGACAAGCTCGGTGGAGCAGCCATGATCTACGTCACTCTTGAAGGTGATTTCGCCGAGTATTGTGTCGGAATCAAGAATCTCCCTATGGTATATGCCAAGGTAGGGGAGGATTTCGTAGTAAAGACAACTCTTTCTAATATCGGTGCCTCTCCGGTATCTAAAATCGGCTACAGTTATTCTGTAGCTGGAAAGACCATCGAGAAGACTTTTGATCTTTCTTCCCCCATTGCTCCGGACTTTGTAAACAATACAGTGGTAGAACTCCCAATCGACGCTATCGAAGAGATAGGTGAGTATCCGCTCGATCTCAAGATCACTACTGTAGACGGAGGTGAGAACGCAAGCTCTACAGCCTCTGCCTCCACTAAGGTTTCTGTGCTTCCGTTCGTGCCCGTCCATCGTCCAATGCTGGAGGAATTCACCGGCACCTGGTGCGGTTGGTGTACCCGTGGCTACTGGGCCCTCGAGAAACTTAACGAACTGTATGGCGACGCTGTAGTTCTCGCGGCTTACCATAATGGCGACCCGATGACTGTAACATCTTCATACCCTGTGCCTGCAGGTACAAGAATGGGATTCCCGTCAGGTCAGCTCAATCGTAACGGTATAGAGGATCCGTATTATGGTAACGCCAACGATGGATTCGGTATGGGGAAAGAGGTAGCAGCTTCTATGGAGATTGTCGTTCCCGCCGACATTCAGGTGAATGCAGCTTGGAGCAATGAGGAAAAGACTGAGATAAAAATAGTCTCTACTGCTACATTCCTTGAGAATAAGGAAAACGCCGGTTATAAGATCGGTTACCTCCTTATCAACAACGGGCTTTCCGGAGAAGGCGATGATTGGGGTCAGCACAATTATTTCCCCGGCTATGCAAGTCAATATGCCGGTACCGATCTTGAGGTGCTCACCACTTGGCCCTCTGTTGTGGAAGGTCTCGTCTTCAATGATGTAGTTGTCGATGTTGCCGGCATGATGGGTGTAGACGGTTCCGTGCCTGCAAATGTGGAGTACAATACCCCGTACGATAATGAATTCTCGTTCGACATCGCCGACAATGAGGTGATCCAGGATAAGGATAAGCTCTATGTGGCCGCATTTATCATCAATCCCAACGGCACTATCCTTAACTCCAACAAGGTTAAGGTAGACGGATTTACAGCCGTGAATGCTATCGA
>JAIDTS010000186.1 GCA_029060585.1 Muribaculaceae bacterium | reverse complement strand
CCCGCAGCCGATCTGCGTTGCCTGCCCCTCCTTTCCCATCCAACAGCACAACAACCCTACCGCAGCTGCCCCACTCATGCAATGCGAAGCGCAGCGAGCGAGCCTCGGCGCACTTTGCTTCCGAGTGCCGAATCCGTGATTAGAATGAATTGCTTGGCGAGCCCTCTGCCCCTCTGCGTGAGGCCCCATACTGCGTGAGACCCCTCCGCCCACACCGTGATACCAACAAAAAAAGGCCAGGCGTCATCACGACGTCCGACCTTTTCCGCCCCCGCATGCTCGATGCGGAGACTGCGATAGAAATAACTAATGTATATAACCCAAAATTTAGACAATTATTCTTTTTGCTGCTTCCTTTTTTCAGGAAATTTTCATTTCCCGACCGGAATCATATATGAAACGCGTATTAATATGCAAATATTAGTGTATATACGTTAATGTTGTGTTAAAATAAGGGATCATGAATCGTGTTCCTCATAATCGGCCGGCGAAGCCCCTCCCCTACCATCCGCGGCCTCCCCATCTCGTTGAAACAGATGTGGAGTCCTATTGCCCGCGTCATCAGCATATCGTCGTGCTTCCCCGTGAGGGCGCCGTAGCTGCCGTTGGGGCGCCGCTCATACGTCAGCAGTTCATCGACGCATCTCTCGTCGCGCTCTATATAGAGCCCTTCCCTCACTATCCTCACAAGATTGGATATGATCATGGGCTTGGTGCTGACATTGGTGTGGAATCCGTATTTCCGTGGCCTTCCCTCTATAATGTCTTCGGGACTCTGGCGCCTCGCGTAGAGGTTGGGATAGCAGTCGCGTATCTGGTGGAGGATAAACGAGGCCTGGTCGCCGTCTACATACCGGTCCGGATCGTGCGTCTCGAGCGTGTTTGACTCGATGACGAGCAGCGAGTCGCCATACCACCGCGCGATTCTCGCCGCGAGCCATGCCAGCTGGTCCATATCGCAGTGTCCGCGCCATTGCGCCGCCACTGCGGGACCCCCTTCCCCGGCCATCCTGATCCGGTCGAACACCGCTATGACGCTCCAGTCGGCCTTCATGCTGCGTCCTCCCACGTCGACCACCGTCAGGTATCGGTCGTAGACGCCGGCGGTGTGCCCCCCTTCCATCGATGGCATGTCCCACACCTTCAGGCGTCCGTTGGGGTCGGGCTCGAATACTATTCCCTCCAACGCCGGCAAGCCGCTGTCGCCTCTCGCCTCGAGCTCGCCGCTGAAGCGGGGCGGCATGCACGTCTTCCTCAACTCGAGCGCCTTCGTGCGGTTGAAGACGTTAGCGCCGCTGTTGACAAAGGCCTCGACGTCGTCGCTCGGATACTCCGACGGCATCAGGTCGGGCGAGTCACGTCCTCCCCGCTCCCGCTCATACCAGTTGATGGCGTCGAGCGTAGCCCCCGCCTCCCAGAGCCCCCATATATAGCGCCCGGTCGCCACCCTTGCATCGTCGCTGAAACCGGAATTGCGGTTTCTCACTATCCTCTCAGCCATCGCACGGCGGTCGGCTACCGGCAGGGAGTATTTGTCTATCTCGTGCCATGCCACGAAGACGGGGCGATAGAGCGAGGTGCCCCGCTTGGCCGCCTCATATTCGCGATGGAAGAATGTGCCTACGCCGTTTGCCGTTGATTCCATCACTATCATCGTCTCCGGATAGAGGAGCACTCCCGAGGTCGCGGACCGGATGATGTCTTCCGGTTTCTTCCCCAAGGTCTTTTTCCAGAGTCCCACTTCCGTCAGATGCACGAGGGCGTAGTCGCCGCCGCGGCAGGCGTCGGGACGCTCCGCGCTCCCCGCCTTTATGCGGAAATGGCGGCGCGGGATGGAGAGAACACTCCGGGAAAGGGGGGAACCCACGTAGACCTTTTCCTTCTCCGTAAGAGGATCGCCGTCGCCCCGGAGGAGCGACCGGGGATAATGGTCAAGGGCCTTCCTGGCCATCGCTATGACCTCCTCCGTGCCGGAATTCTGCTGCCCGATGATGAGGGAGTTGAAGCCGCCCCGCCGCATGAGCTGTATCCAGAGCATATAAATCTGCGTGGCAGTGCTTCCACCCCATTGCCGGGCCTTTACGAGTATTATCCGGATCGGCAGACCCTCCTCGCGCATCTTCTCGAATTCTCCGATCAGTTTGCGCTGCGGACCATTGAGAAGGAAGGGAATATCGTCGTCGCCGCCGGTCTTTCCCTTGATCTTTATGCACTTGTAGGCCCAGAAAGGGAAATCGTGGCGGCAGCGGAGTTCAAACCATCTTTCGCGTGCGTTCTCGACGGTGCCGGAGAAGGCCTCAGCAAGGCTGCGGCCGGCCAAGAGGGCCTTCACTTCCGGTTCCTCCTTCATGGCCACGGGCACATGGATCTCGGAAGGCTCGAGCTCCGGGATACGGATGGCGAAGCGGGTGCCCGGACTCCGGTCGCCTGTTACGGGATCGTAGGGTACAAGGAGGGCTTTCGCTCGGCGTGCATCCTCCTCGAGCACCTGATTTATGAGTGTTTCATCTGAATTCATGTGATTCGGTGTTATATATTGTGAAGGGTTAAGTCTTCAGTCTTCAGTCTTCAGTCTTCAGACGGATAGCTGATAGCTGATAGCTAATAGCTGATCGCTGAAAGCTGACCGCTGACCGCTGATAGCTGACCGCTGATAGCTGATAGCTAATAGCTGACATCTGATCGCTGAAAACTAAAAATAACTAATTATGATAAAAATCGGAGATACAGTAAGATACCTCAACGCCGTAGGTGGCGGCGTGGTGAGGAAGATAGAGGGGAAGGTGGCATATGTGGACGAAGACGGTTTCGAGACTCCCGTCCTTGTCAACGAACTTGTGGTGGTACTTCCGGCCGGACATATGGAGAGCAGCCCTTCCGGGCTGCGCCCCAATCTCTATTTCGACCAGAAGGCGTTCGACGCCGGACGCGATAAGCGGAGGGCGGAGAGCTCTCCTAAGACTGAAGACTCAAGACCAAGGACTGAAGACTCAAGACTGAAGACTGAAGACTCAAAAATAGAAGAAACCCCCTACGGCGACAAGCTAAACATTGCCGTCGCCTTCGAGCCGACTCAGATACGCGATCTCGGGAAATCAGACTTCAATGCCGTGCTGGTCAACGATTCCAACTATTTCCTCTTCTTCTCTTTCATGCGCCGCAGCGCCGAGGAGCGGGGCTGGCATACTGTCTATGCAGGTGAGGTGGCGCCCAACGAACTGATCGACCTCGCCGTGCTTCACCATGGCGAACTCAACGACTACGAGAGGATTGCCCTGCAGTATGTGGCCTTCAAGAAGGGGAAGGAGTTCGAGTTCAAGGCTCCCGGGGCTATCACCCGACGCCTCGACCTTACGAAATTCTTCAAGCTTCATTGCTTCCGTCCCGGCATCTACTTCGAGTCTCCGGTGATGGAGCTGCAGCTCGTAAAGGATGATGTGGTTTCAGATCCGCAACATGTGGTGTTGAGTCTCGAGCCCGCATTTCGCGCTACGCAAAACGCATCCCGCACAACTCAAAACGTACGACGTCCAACGTCCAACGTAAGTCCCCACAAGCTTCTCCCCCTGATCGAGGTAGACCTGCACATAGGGGAACTGGTGGATACCACAGCCGGGATGGAAAACAAGGATATGCTTCAGCTGCAGCTCGACACGGTAAGGAAGACGATGCGCGAGCATTCGAAGCGCAAGGGGCAGAAAATCGTCTTCATCCACGGCAAGGGCGACGGAGTGCTGCGCAAGGCCGTCCGCGACCTGCTGAAGAAGGAATGGCCGAAGGCCGACCTCCAGGACGCCAGCTTCCAGGAATACGGCTTCGGCGCCACCCTCGTGACAATACATAATTAAGTCTTCAGTCTTGAGTCTTAAGTCTTAAGAGGCTACGCAGTTTAGTCTTTAATCATTAGGCTGACTTCGATAGATAGCGGCGGTGCCGGCTGGGAGAGCATGATCAGGAGGCGCCAGAAGAGGCGCGGCGGAGTAAGAAGGGTGGTCACGATGCGCGGATCGAATTTCCTGAGAGGAGTCCAGCTGACGCAGTCGTCGCTGCCGTAGAGCAGCGCGAGAGCGGGTGCCGTCCGGCTGAGGCCGAGCACTCGAAGCGTGCGGATGGCCGTCGCCTTTGCATGGCGCCGGCTCTGTGCCTCGCTTGCCAGCGTCATGGGACGAGTCAGCAACAGATGCGTCGCCCCGATGCCCTCCGCCAGTGTGAGCGCGAGATCCTTATCGATACCGTCCGGCCATACGGCGTCGCCGGGCGCGGCGGGATCTGTCCAACCCGGAATACGTGACCTATGGGGGAGGTAGACCGGAAGGTATCCCTCCTTCGTCGTGTCTGCGGGGTCGGTGCATTTCTGCCAGTCGGCAATCCAGTCGAGAGGATCAGTGTCCGGGTCCATCCCATCGCCGAGGGCGAGAAGCGTGCTGCGCGGAAACGGCGGCACATAGCCGTAGATGTCGGCGTAGCAGGAATAGTCTGCTGCCGGAGCAGCCTTTGAAGAGAGGCGGTAGCCCGTCCTGCTGTTGCCGATAATCTCGTAATATTTCTCGGGAGCGGCTACGGATGCCTTTATGGCCGACGAGGAGAGAAAGGAGAAGCGTATGCCGGTGGCCTGCCCGCCTGAGAGCGAGCGCACGCTGCCGATGCTTCCCCGCATCTCTTTCGGATCGGGAATCTAGAGCGGATAACTGATGAAGATGCGTGTCGAACATCCTTCGGGAAGGGAATCCTGATGTTCTGCGCAGAGCCTGTGGGGCACTACGGGAAAACGTATCGCTACGGTCAGAGCGTCGTCGGTGACGCTTGCAGCCGTGATCTCGGGATGGGGCGGAAAACCGGCGGGTAGCGCCAACGCTTGCGGACCGGGATAGGATAGCGTTCCGTCGGGAAGCATAGTCATGGTGAAGAACCTGAAGGGCAGTATGAAGAGCCCCTGCCGTCGAAGGTCGGTGGAATAGTCGAGAAGACATTCGGCCGCCTTGCGCACCAATTCGCCGGTGATACGCTCTGCCGTAGCAGGGTCGACGCGCGAGATCTCGCCGTTGAGGAGCAACGCGGCTTTCTCCTTTTCGCCGTCAAGAAGCGGAATGCGGAGGGTCTTTTCCAATGATGAATTATTACGGATCAATGATGGATTATTGGAGTATGCCATCGCGTAGACAGTCTGTGCTAATCCATTTTCCATGAAATCGATCTCGCCGTCGCGGCATGTGAAGTCATTGAGCTCGGGATTCTTCTTAATAAGGGGTATTAACATGGTTGTAGGAGTTGTCAAGTTGTCAAGCTTCCGGAGTTTTCGGAGCTGTCAGAACTGGAAGGGCATTGCGCTGCGTAGCCAATTATGCATTATGACTTGCTTTAGCTTGAGCGTAGCTAATTATGCATTATTAAAAATTATGAATTTTAAGTTTCGCTTGTTCGTATAGATTTATTCGCAATCCCTTAGCGCAGGAACTGCGCTTGTTCTCTGCGCCCTCCGGGCGACGCGAAGCAGCCCGTAATCTTAGCGTGCTCGCTCCGGTCGTGACGCGAAGCTTACTTAAGCATTGAATCTTTGCCCCTCTGCGCCCTCTGCGTGAGATTTTTAGAGCTTGCGAAAGTTGAGTTATGCATTATTATAGAGGATGCGTCTGGCGCCGGAGGGGGTGATGAAGAATTCGGGAGCGGCTGAATAGACGGCCATCGTCACCGACTCGATCTTCGACTGTCCCGGAAACCGACGGCTTATTTCCTGATATTTTCTGTAGAGTGCCTCATACATCCTACGCCGCTGCGGATACATCGTGTCCTTCGTCTCGGGATTCTTCTCTATTCGCGACAGAACGTCGCGGGCTCGGTCGGGATCAACCCAGAAACGGGAAGAAGGTGACTTGATCGTTTTTTCCAGTGCCTCCGTGGTGGTGGAGTAAGAGAGCTGGCTGAAGAATGTCCTGCGGAGCTCGGCGTTCCGTTCCTTTGCATAGTCGCTGGTATTGCCTTTCTTTTTCATATGCGTTGCTTATATTATTTTCGTTTTGCAAATTTAATACACAGCATTGCATATATAAAAATAAATTTAGTTAAAATTTCTTAAACTCAATTCCAAGCAAACCATATCACCCAAAAGACCCATCCCTCACCCAATCGGAAGGGAGACCTCCAGGTCTCCCTCCAAAAGACCGAGCAGCTTCTTCCCCATGCCCACAAGGCGGAAAAGCTGGAGCTCTCCTTTCGACATAGGTCAATACAAACATGCCGAATGGAAATAACAAAGCTATATTGTGAAAAAACAAAACCATCTCTATGATTATTCATCAAAAAGTATTAAATTTGCAGAATAAACTTTATCAACATGAAATCAATAGAGATATCAAACTTCAAAAACTTCAAGAATCTTAAGGTAGACAATCTTGGGGCAATAAACCTGATAGTCGGCAAGAACAACGCAGGCAAGTCTACTTTGCTCGAGGCAATATCCCTATCTGCATCCGGAGGATCTATTGGGTGGCTGAAAAAGATACTCGAAATACGAGGTTTGAATTCTCAGATATCTACCCTCTCTGATGCCATAGAAGAGATCGGACTTGAAACTTTATGCTCTTTGTCTCATGGATATAACCTGGAGAATTTCATGCAAAATCCAATACGGATAAAAGCAACTGAAAACCAGGAGGAGCGACAAACCGTCGAGATCAGCATTGTCAGACTGATCCGTAGCGTAGAATACGGAGAGAACGGAATAGAATTGACGAGGTTGCTGCCGGTCGACAAGTTTGGCAATGACGTTGCAATGATCGATGAAGAACCGATATTGGGTATTTCTATTTCAATTAATGCAAATCGCACATATTACTCCGTCGGCCAATTTTTCAAACGAAGAAATTTTCTATCATTCAGGAATATTCCTTTCGAATATGTCAGGACGGCGGAGTTCACAGGCGATACTAATCCCGCGCTTTTCGACAAAGTTGCCCTGACTCCCATGGAAGGAGTGCTTATCAAGTCGCTGCAGATAATTGACCCACACATCAACGCGATAAATTATCTCAACGAAGACAGAAACTTGCGCTCTTCTTATTCACGCCCGATTGACAACCGGGTCCCTTTTGTTGGATATGACAATATGCCCGGCAAGTATCGGCTCAGCGCTATGGGCGACGGCATCAATCGAATCCTCACGATTATGCTCTCTATGATAAATTGCAAGGATGGGATACTGCTTGTCGACGAATTTGAGAACGGACTGCATTATTCTGTCCAGACCGATCTCTGGAAATTAATCTTCTGCCTTGCATCACAACTTAACATTCAGGTTTTCGCCACCACTCACAGTCAGGACTGTATAAAGAGTTTTCTAAAAGCCTCCCGCGAATTGGAAGAACTTCCTGAATATGGTGCGGCCCGGCTGATTCGACTTGAAAGACGCAAAGATGATGAAATTGCAGTTGTATACGATGATCCGGACGAACTGGATTACATATCGGAAAACGATATAGAAACACGTTGAAGAGAATGGCTGAGCATACATCATTGGTTCTTGTCGAGGGCAAGAGCGAGGAAAAGGTATTTCCTGAACTATGCAGGAAATGTGGAGTTGCAATAAACTTCGATATTAAGTCAGAAAACTGCCTTAATGAGGTTAAGAAATCTATAAAAACCCATCTGAAATCTACCAATAGGTATAGAAAACTCTGGATTGTGATAGATGCCGATACAGATTTTGAGGCAGCCTGGAATTCAATCAAGTACATTCTGCGCCAATCAGGTAAATATGAAGTAAGCGGAAAAGAAAAGATGCCGGAAGACGGATTCATAATAAAGCCAATAAATCCTGAAGATCTTACTGTCGGTGTATGGATAATGCCTAACAATAAGGATGTAGGGATGCTTGAGGATTTTATGCTTGGTCTGATTCCGGATACTGATGGCCTCCTTCCCCTTGCGAGTCGAGACGTTGAGGCTCTTGATCTTGACAGAGACCTCTATCCTGGAATTTTCAAACGTGTACATAAATCAAAAGCAGAGATACACACCTGGCTTGCCTGGCATGATACACCGGGCGAAACTTTATCCGTCGCAGTCCAAAAGCATCTTTTCGCAACCGACAAAGACCTGTGCCTACGTTTCGCCGCCTGGCTTGATCATCTGAACAATCCCGAAGACCAGCCATAGCCTACTCTGTATACCTCACGCAGATTCCCTCCGCGAGCCCTCCGCCCCTCCGCGCGAGCCCAAATCCGAGTTGCCTGCCCCTCCTTTCCCATCCAAGATATAAAAAGAATCTAAAGCAACGCAGATGGCGATGCGCTTCGCGCCGCCAGCTTCGCCGACGTGGCCGGATTTTCGCGGATCTTTTTCATTCTTAGGCTTTTGAAATATCATAGCTCCTATCATGCGCCATGCCGAACGCAGAGCATCGCTACGCTCGCTAACGCGGATTCACATGACGGCGAAAGTATCCGCGACAGCCGGCGAAGCCAGGCTCAATGACGGATTCGCGTAGGCCCTGGTCGCCGACATGCTTCTTAAGACTAAAAAGATCCGCGTTCCATCCGCCCTATCCGCGACCCCGGCAGGGCAAAGCCCGCAGCCGATCAGCGTTGCCTGCCCCTCCTTTCCCATCCA
>JAIDTS010000185.1 GCA_029060585.1 Muribaculaceae bacterium | reverse complement strand
TTATGAATCCGACGCTCTAACCAACTGAGCTATCCCGCCATATTACTAAATTTCAATATGAGGAAGGCTTTCCTCCCGTTTGCGAGTGCAAAGTTACTGCTTTTTTTTCATTCAGCCAAATTTTTCAACTCTTTTTTTTCAAAAAAAAAATGATTATCTTTGCATTTGATTTCTGACGCAAACGGCGCCAAATATTCATTTATTTATCTTTCAGCACATTGAACTCAAGCATAACATACAGGCTTTTGATCGGACGGCTTCGCAGTATCCTGCTCATGGGAATTATCGCTATGATTTCCGTCTCCTGCAGCACAGGAATCGAGAGCACCAAGAAGATTCGAATGACTAAGGAGGATGCCAGACTTATGGCAAAATCCCCGGAACAGAAATTAGCAGAGAGCATAAAGGGCACATCCCTGTCAGAATGGAAGAACGGCAAGAGATTCCTGGCGATGACAGACCGTACGCTCTACATATTCGAGCCCTCTGCACTCAACACGGAAGGCTCCGATGATTCGTTTGCCGGACGAACCCTGACCTTCATCGGACTCGACAGCCACATCAACCCGGATTTACGTGAGGAGTGCGTGCTTCTATTTTCCGATGGCAGTCGCACCTACCGTCACCGCACAGGAAAACCCACCGCCAGCGCCTTGAAGGAAATCGACAGCGCGAAGCTCCCCCTCATGGCCGATATGGACCTTATAGAGCAATGGAAGGCAAAGATTCAGGGAGCCACACTATGGACCAAAAGCAATCTATGGTATGATTCCGACGGCTCCCGCATTCCGGGCCTTAAATTCGCAAAAGTAAAGGTTATCGATGTAGAGACAGCCACCGGAGACTTTCCGATCATCATAAAGATCATCGGACCCAATGGTAATGACGGATATCTTCATATGAATTACACATCCGACCTCCATGACAGCCGCAACTTCGCAGCCATATTCTTCCTGTCAGACCCCAAGGAGAGATATCCTCATATTTCCAAAGAGCACTGGGACCTCATCCAACGCGGGAGGGTCGGAGAAGGAATGACGAAAGAAGAGTGCAAGCTCTCGATAGGAAATCCCGATGAAGTGCGTTCAGGCCACAACAGATCGCAGACCATGGACATCTGGCAATACACCGACGGGACATATCTCATGTTTACAGACGGACTTCTAACAAACTTCAGACAATGAAAATCGAATACGATAAAGACCTGACGGACCTTACGACATTCAAGGTTCCGGCCAAGGCTGCAATATATGCTGAATATGAAGATGAAAAAGATCTTCTCGCACTGAGCAGGACGCCGGAATTCATAGACAACGAGTATCTGCATATCGGCAGCGGCTCGAATCTGCTTTTTCTCGCGCCATTCAAAGGAATTGTGCTTCACTCCCGAATCAAAGGAATCACAAGCTACCAAAAAGACGATACTACGGTATTCGTAATTGCCGGAGCCGGTGAGAAATGGACAGATCTTGTAGACTGGTGCATCTCTCGAAGCATAGCAGGACTTGAAAACATGGCAGGCATTCCGGGAGAAGTCGGTGCATCGGCGGTGCAGAATGTCGGGGCCTATGGCGCGGAAGCCGGAAATTTCATCCATTCCGTAGAATGCTTCGACGTTAAGTCAAGAAAAAAGATACTCCTTAAGAATGATGAATGCGGATTTAAATACCGCGACTCGATATTCAAGCATGAAGCAAAAGGGCGACTTATCGTATTGCGTGTGAGCTATAGGCTTCGCCGCGGTACGGATGCCCTTAATCTTGAATACACGCCTCTTAGGCAGTTTGCAGAACGCCTCGGAAGGACTCCGACTATCCGAGAACTTGCCGACGAAGTCGTGCGGCTCAGAGATTCGAAGCTTCCGAATCCTGCTGTCATAGGAAGCGCAGGTTCATTTTTCAAGAATCCGGAGGTCAGCGCCTATTATTATCAGGAAGAGATAAAGGCCAGGGGAATAGACATTCCATTCCATCCTTCTTCCGAGGAAGGGAAGGTCAAGCTTTCTGGAGCTTGGCTAATCGACCACTGCGGTCTTAAGGGACAGACGGAAGGAGGAGCGGAAGTATGGCCGCTCCAGCCACTCGTCATCGCGAATACCGGTTCCGCTACGGGAAGCGACGTCGCACGGCTCGCCGACCATATCACAGAAGCCGTAAAGCAGAATTTCTTCATAGAGCTCAATCCAGAAGTAAACTATATCGACACGAGGATAAAGGTAACAGTTCTCGGCAGCGGCACCTCGAAGGGTGTACCCGAGATAGGATGCCTGTGCCCCACATGCAGGTCGACAGACCCGAGAGACAAAAGGCTGAGGGCATCCGTCCTTGTAGAGACACACGGACTCCGCATCCTCATCGACGCATCGCCCGACCTTCGGCAGCAGGCCCTGCGCTGCGGACTGCGAAGACTTGACGCCATACTGCTCACCCATCAGCATTACGACCATGTCGGAGGAATCGACGACGTCAGACCGTTCTGCTTCGAGAAAGACCTTCCCGTATACGCAAATCCCCAGACGGCGGCCGATCTTCGCAACCGGGTTGACTATTGCTTCAGAAAGCATCCGTATCCCGGGGTGCCTCGACTGGAGCTCCATGAGATAGCGTGCCACCCGTTCAGCCTGGAAGGTCTAGAGATCACACCGATAGAGGTGATGCACGGAAAACTTCCCATCTACGGATACAGAATCGGTAATTTCGCTTATGTGACCGACGCCAAGACCATTTCCGATTCGGAGAAGGAAAAGCTGAAGGGCCTCGACGTGTTGATTCTCAACTGTCTGAGAATCGGGCAGCCGCATTTCGCCCACCTGATCCTAACGGAGGCGCTTGCCCTGATAGAGGAGCTTAAGCCCGCCAGGGCCTATCTGACCCACGGAAGCCACGGACTGGGACTGCACGCGGATGTAGCCAGACTCCTCCCCCCCGGAGTGGAATATGCTTTCGACGGAGAAGTCATAACTATTGAATAACTAACTGAAATAAGAATAACCATCTACAATCAATACATCATGAACAACAGTAATTTTCCGCTCAAGGCAAGACTCGCCGTAATGAGTTTTCTTGAGTTTGCAATCTGGGGAGCCTATCTTACCTCTCTTGGAAATTATCTTGGACGCGTCGGACTCGCCGCCGACATCAAATGGTTCTATGCAGTGCAAGGCATAGTCTCGATCTTCATGCCTGCCATAATCGGCATCATAGCCGACCGTTGGATCCATGCACAGCGAATGCTCAGTCTCTGCCACCTCACGGCAGGAATCTTCATGGCAGCTGCCGGGGTCTACGGATTGATTGCACAAGATGCCGTCCAATTTCATACGCTGTTCTGGTTCTATGCCTTCTCTGTGGCTTTCTTTATGCCTACTATCGGCCTGAGCAATTCCGTCGCCTACTCAGCCCTTACCAAAGCGGGACTTGACACAGTCAAGGAGTTCCCTCCCATCAGAGTATTCGGAACAGTTGGCTTCATCTGCGCCATGCTGTTTGTCAACTTCACGCAGTATCAGACCAACTACTGCCAGCTCATCACATCGGCCATCCTCAGCGGAGTCCTCTGCATCTATGCACTGACACTTCCGGACTGTCCGACCAACAAGGCCGCATCAGGCTCGCTTGCCGATGTACTCGGCCTTAAGGCTTTCGCACTCTTCAAGCAAAAGAAGATGGCTGTCTTCTTTATTTTCTCCATGCTCCTCGGCGTCAGCCTGCAGATCACTAACGGCTACGGCAACATATTCATAACATCCTTCAAGGACGTGGCAGAATTCGCCACCACATGGGGAGCGGAAAACGCCAATGCTCTGATCTCTCTTTCCCAGATGTCTGAGACACTATGTATCCTTCTCATCCCATTCTTCCTGAAGCGCATAGGAATCAAAGGAATGATGCTGATGTCGATGTTCGCGTGGGTCGGACGTTTCGGCTTCTTCGGAATAGGCAACCCCGGAGGTCTCGTATGGCTCTTCATCCTCTCCATGATAGTCTACGGTATCGCTTTCGACTTCTTCAATGTATCCGGATCCCTTTACGTAGACCAAGAGACAGACCCTTCGATCCGAAGCTCGGCTCAGGGACTCTTCATGATCATGACCAACGGCCTCGGCGCTACGATAGGAACCCTCAGTGCCGGAGCTATACTTGAGAATTTCGTTTTCAGCAAGCCCGCGGGATTGCCCCAGATCGACGGATGGCACACAAGCTGGCTCATATTCGCTGCCTATGCATTGGTGGTCGGAATTCTGTTTGCGCTTATCTTCAAGGAAAACAAGAAGGAAAACATCTCAAAAAGCGAAGCTGCTGACAAGACTGGACTCGCGGCAGGGGGAATTCTCGATGATAAAGATCAGATCTGACTATGATTCAGTTTTATGCACCTGACATAGAGGCGACCGGAACACTGCCAGAAACGGAATCGGGGCATGCCTGCCGTGTCCTGAGGATGAAGGAAGGCGACCGCATATTCGTCACCGACGGACGCGGACATCGTTTCGAATGCCAGATTCTCGACTCCCACCCGAAGCATACAGGCGTGGAAATCCTCACCGTGGAGAAGATCGCTCCATGGTGGGGATTCCGGCTTGAGCTCTGCGTGGCACCGTCGAAAAATGCCGACAGAATGGAATGGCTCGTAGAAAAGGCCGTGGAAATCGGAGTAGACCGGATCGTGCTTATGAAATGCGCCCGAAGCGAACGCAAGTCGCTGCGCACGGAAAGGCTGGAGAAAATCGCTGTTTCGGCCATGAATCAATCGCTCAAGACTACCAAGACACTGATAGAAGGTCCCGTGCCTTTCAATGAATTGATCAATGATGGTTTTTCAGGTTTCAGATGTCTTGGATATTGCGACGAGCGTTATCCACTCCTCGGTTTCGCACAGAAATATAAGGGAGGCGATGTAAGAATTATGATCGGCCCTGAAGGAGACTTCACACCACAAGAAGTTGCGGATGCTGCCGAAAGAGGTTATCTCCCTGTAACGTTTGGGGGCAGCCGCCTCCGTCTGGAGACAGCTGCCCTCTATGCGGCCGTTGCGGCCCATGTCGTTGGAGATCCTAAGATTGCGACTGGGAATCCTTGACTATCATCGGAGTAGGGAGACCGAACACACTTTCCCCTGCCGGAAGCTGACGGCTCATCACGCCCTCGAGCACCGTTGCGCGGCTTGATTCGTTCTCGAATACATAAAGTCCAAATTTCGTGAGCATGACAGCGACGTGTTCGAAGACCGCGGATTGAATACCCTCGTAGGGAATCCACTGCGACGTGCTCGTGAAGCAATACACCTGGAACGGAATACCGCTTGCCGTCTGCTGCAGCGTGTTGACGAAGAGATCGTCAACCTGCGAGATATTGGGATTTGCCTGAAGCCACATCTTCATATATGCACGGAACATTCCGAGGTTCGTATCGATAGTGCCGTCGGCCAGACCTTCCGGATTCTGCACGCAATATTCTTTTCCGGCAGCCTTCTGCGCCTGCTTTTTTGCGATCCAGTCTTTCATAAGTGGTATCTCTGAGATCTTTGCAAGCATTTCGGGAGTAGCTTCCGCCACGCTCTCGCTGTCGATCAGGTAGGTGCGCGCTATTCTGCGGGTATTGCTTTCCTGCATTGGGCGATAGGTGGTGAAGGTGCCTGTAATCAGATTATATGGAGGAACGGAGGAAACCGTCTTGTCCCAGTTCTGGACTTTCACTTCGGTGAGAGAAACCTCAAGCACTGTACCGTTGGCATTCGTACCGTCCACCGCTATCCAGTCTCCGACATGCACCGAGTCATTCTCCGAAAGCTGGACTCCGGCTACTACGCCAAGTATGGAGTCCTTGAACACCAGCATAAGAACCGATGCGAACACTCCTATACCTGCAAGAAGGTTTCCTGGAGACTTATCAACCAATATAGATACAGCTACAATGGCGAACAGAATCCATATTATGCCGCAGACCAGTTGCACGAGTCCTTTAAGAGGCAGATGCTTCTTATTCTCTCTTTGATCTACATGATTCCAGATTATATATGCAAGTATCGTAAGGCAACTTGCCACTATGAAGGAGAGATATATCCATGTCACACGTGAAAGCCAGCTGCTAAGATCGGAATGCTGCTGCATCGTGAACTGGATGAACACTAAAAAGAACAGGGCCGGAATAATTCTCGCTATCTTATGAAAAAACTGTGCTCTTCTCAAGTCGGAGTAGATAGGGTTGTTCCACCTTTTTCCTACCTGATTGACAACAAACAGGATGACCAGCTGCGCTATATAGCCGATTCCCCATGAAATCGCGAATACAAGCACTGAGTATATCCACAATTCCAAAGTAGGATGATGCGACAGTCCGAACAGATTGAAAATCCAGTCGACTATATTCATTATCAAACGTGCTACAGCATAAGTACCTTCCTCCGTTCCGAGCATGGTTACTTTCGGAAGCTTTTCTGCCACTTCAGATGTAATCAGGCAAAGAATTGACGCTATGTTCATAATGGAATTCTTTAAATGTTTAGTTAAATCTCTAATTATTCTATATGAGTCTAACAATATTCTCAGGAAACGGTTTAACCGGTTTAATCTGCCGTCGCCGCAACTGTCGGAAACTTTACATCTCTTGATTTGCACAACCTTCGCATCGGTGTGCAATATTTCAAAATTGATACAATAATATTGCAATAATCTTAAAGCGTTAATTCTCAAATTATTAAATTTTACTTAATTATTTTTAACACAATTATGACGTTTTTTTGCCTCGATAATTAGGTTTGTGTGTAATATTTTTGTAACTTTGAGCATTGAAAAAAAGATATTAATCATTGACAGCATAATGGAACAGAC
>JAIDTS010000184.1 GCA_029060585.1 Muribaculaceae bacterium | reverse complement strand
AGATGGGTTGACGGATGGCCGGAAATCGGCACCGACTATGATGGCAATGGAGTCGGAGAACCTATGGCAATAGTGCCAATGCCATTCGGGAAGTCAACGCAAGCTTTCACTCCGCAGACCTCCGACGAATTTGACGGAGAACGACTTGGAGTGCAATGGCAGACCAACCATAATCCCGTCTGGGAGCAGCTCTCGCTTTCCGACCACCCTGGATATCTCAGCATAAGACCACTGCAGGCATCAAGGCTGCGAGACGCACGCAACCAGCTCACTCAGAAAATAATGGGATATAAGTCTGAGGCTACCATAACCATAGACTGGAGCGACATGAAGCCCGGCGACCGAAGCGGACTTCTCTGCATAGGCAAAAAGTCAGTGGGAGCCGGAGTCTCGATGGAAGTCCGGGACGGGAAAACCACTCCTGAACTATATATGGAGGCCGACAGTGTCGTCGTATTCCGAGAGCCGTTGCCAAAACTACAAAGCGACTGCGATGTTGAGATCCGTCTTGAAATTGACACCAGCGGGAACTGCTACAAATACACCTACTCATTGGATGGCGGCCAGACATTCCGGCCTCTCGGCGAGCCCTTTGAGATGCGCAACGGTTTCTGGAAAGGGGTACGCGTCGGACTCTACGCCTACACCCTCAGTGAAGAGCCAGGCACGACGCATTTCGATTGGTTTCGCTACCATCACGACGGCAACGATTAGCGGAAGGTCAGATTCAGACCAGAACCGGCTTTTTTCCGTGCTTTGACGAAATGACGGTAGAATTCCTCTTTATCAGGGTCGTAGGTGTTGGTGTAGGTATTGAAGAATTCGATGTCTGACTTGCGCAGGTCGTAGAAGTTACGGTCTGCGGCAGACTCACGTTTGCGGAATTTTTCCCTGAGCTCATGTTCGGCCAGAAAGCGACCCGGGACCTCGATTGAATGCTCGGCGTCGGCGGCCGGATGCCGGTGGTTGTTTTTCAGTATGTAACCCTTCTGCGTACGGACGAGCGAAATGAACCCCCTTGCCATTTTCTCTGCGTAAAGCCGCCTTTCCTCCTCGAAAAGAGTTTCGAAGCGGACTATGGCCTCGTCAAGAGGGAGATCCATGTGGGCTTCCTCCATAAGAGCGTTGAAAATCCTTATGGTCATCAGCGTGTCGTTGGCTGCTGAATGAGCCTCTGATTCCTCCGAGAATTCGAAGCCCAGTAGTTCCGCGCACTTCGCCAGACGCGGCACCGACCCGAATTCTATGTCGAGATACTTCCCTTTGTAGTACCAGAACCAGTCGCGTACATCGATTATCTTCTTGTCTGCCGACACGTTGATGTTGCTTCCCTGAAGGTAGCGTATGTCATTGTCGACGGCAAAGCCCACTATCCCGTCGGCACTGTCGATGACGCGCTGGATAGCCGGACGTTCCTTTTTGATAGAAGGGGAATCCTTGACCATTTCAGGCGATATATGGTGGACGGCCTGACTGTTAGGCCAGGTGCGTGCCGTAGGGGGACGGAAATAGCTGTGATAGGCCGTCGTCAGGTCGGAATGGTTGATAACCGACAATTCCAGCATCTCACCGTTGTCTGTAGCTTCTATGTCAAGGCAGATAAGGTTCATAGTCTTCAGTCTTTAGTCTTAAGTCTTAAGTCTTAAGTCTTGAGTCTTAAGTATGCGGGCCGCAGGCTGGAAAGCCTGCTTTCCATATGGGTTAAGTTTCAGGGTGCAAAGTTAATAAAAAAGAACCATAATAGGGGCATACGCGTTGAAATTATACACAATAGAATAATAAAGACAATACCATGCATAAGTTTACCAAGATAGTAGCCACCGTGTCAGACAAGCGATGCGATGTGGAGTTCATAAGGCAGCTGGCCGAGGCCGGCGTCAACGTGGTGCGCATGAATTCGGCGCATCTCGAGCTCGAAGGGTTTCAGAAGATTGTCTCCAATGCGCGGGCAGCGGACCCGACGCTGGCAATCATGATGGACACGAAAGGTCCTGAAATACGCACGACGGCCACAGAGACGGGCAATCCGGTCGAGTTCCATGCCGGCGACAACGTGACATTCTACGGCGATTCCGATGGAAAGACCTCGCCTGAAACCATCTACCTTAACTACGCGGATATCGCCAATGCAGTGAAACCCGGCGACCGCATCCTCATCGACGACGGAGAACTGGAGTTCACCATCCGCGAGATTGAAGGGAAAGCCATCAGGGCTGTAGCTGACAACGACGGCTCACTCGGCTCGCGCAAGAGCGTTAACCTTCCGGGAGTCTGCATCGATCTTCCGGCGGTCACGGAACGCGACAGGCGCAATATCGGCTATGCCGTAGATTTGGGCGTAGACTTCATCGCGCACTCGTTCGTTCGCTCGGCCGACGATGTCAAGGAGGTGCAGTCAATTCTCGACGAGCGCCACTCCCCCATCAAGATCATCTCCAAGATAGAGAATCAGGAAGGCATCGATAATTTCGACAGTATACTGGAGGCTTGCTACGGCATCATGGTAGCACGCGGCGACCTCGGCATAGAGGTAGCGGCTGAGAAGATACCCGGCATTCAGTCGATGATGATACATAAGTGTATCAAGGCCCACAAGCCGGTGATAGTGGCCACCCAGATGCTCCACAGCATGATAGAGCATCCTCGCCCCACACGGGCAGAGATCTCCGACGTAGCCAACGCTGTCTATCAGCGGGCCG
>JAIDTS010000183.1 GCA_029060585.1 Muribaculaceae bacterium | reverse complement strand
CTGCATGGATTTGTCCTAATAAATATGGATGCCGTCCCCAGATCACAGGTCGCATCGAGCATTTTTGCGCCCGACGGATGATGAATATCGATGGAGTGGGCGAGGAGACCGCAGAACTCCTTTATGATAAGGGACTTGTCAAAACATCTGCCGATCTTTATGACCTTACTAAGGATCAGCTTTCCATACTTGATCGTTTCGGTGATAAAAGCGCGGAGAGAATACTTAACGGCCTGGAGGCCTCTAAGAAGGTACCTTTCGAAAGGGTAGTCTATGCCCTCTCGATTCCTAATGTAGGTGAGACCACTTCCAAGCGTGTGGCGAAGAGTGTGAAGAGTATGGAGCGCATGCAGGCTATGAGTGTAGAGGAACTTCAGGCTATTCCTGATGTGGGGCCGATAGTGGCGCAGGGCATCTATGATTATCTTCGTGATCCGGTGAATGTCGAGAATATCGAACGCCTGAAGGCAGCAGGCCTTCAGATGCAGCTCAGCGAAGAAAAGATGCATCCTGCCGGCAACGCTCTCGAAGGCCGGTCGATAGTGATTTCAGGCACTTTTGCTCATCACAGCCGTGAGGAATACAAGGATATGATTGAGGCCAACGGCGGTAAGAATGTTGGCAGCATATCGAAAAAGACTTCCTTTGTGCTCGCCGGCGAGAACATGGGTCCCGCAAAACTTGAGAAGTGTCAGAAACTCGGCATTCCTATTATCTCTGAAGATGAATTTCTCCAAAAACTAAAGGATGCCGACGGAGCGGAATAGCTCGGCATAGTATTCGGCTTTTTTTTCAATCTTCATAGGATACGCACGGCTTGTGGATGGCATTCGCCATATTCGCAGGCCGTCGCTTGATTCTGTCATTTCCCCCATCTTGGGTCTTTGTGTTCCCGTTAGTTCTGCAATGACGTCGGCAGCTTTCTCCCCGGTGGTGGCTATCGTATGGCATTCGGGGATCTCCTTTAGTAGTTCACAGAGTGGTACCGGTTTTACGATTTCCAAAAACTTGTCTGATGCATTCCCCTTAAGTCTACGCACCTCGCGCGCCGTGTCGTGCATGGCAATGTGGTGCTCGGCCATAAGCTTGCGGCATTCTTGTTCGCGGAAACTCTTGGTCGAGGTGTCATACAGAGCGTTTTTGTCTCCTAAGAAGAGCATTCCGCAGATCCGCCAGTAATCGTTGATGGGGTTGGGGTAGTAGAAGTTCATGCTCCATCGGTGCTCGCCGGGAGGAAAAGTTCCCATAATCAGCACCTTCGCCCCCTTTGGAAGGAAAGGGGCGAACGGATGTGTCTCTATGATCATATTTTCAATATTTTCCATACGACAGTTCTATATTATTAAAGATTACCTCTTTAAAACTTAAGACTTAAGACTAAAGACTTTCATAGCATCGAGAGATACCTTTCGCCGGTATCAGGAAGGATAGCCACTATGGTCTTTCCCTCATTCTCCTCTTTACGGGCTTCCTTCAAGGCTCCGGCGAGCGCAGCTCCGGATGATATGCCTGCGAATATTCCCTCCTTTAGAGCAAGCATCCTTTGGCATTCAAACGCCTCCTCGTCTGAAATGCGTATGACTTTATCTACGAGTGTCCCGTCGAAATTCCCTGGAATGAATCCGGCGCCTATACCCTGAATCTTATGTGGACCTGGCTCCCCTCCTGAAAGTACCGGTGATTTTTCGGGCTCTACTGCTACTACCTTTATGTCCGGATTATACATTCTAAGACTCCTGGCTGTTCCGCAGAGTGTACCACCGGTACCTACTCCTGCTACAAAAATGTCGACCCTTCCGTCGGTATCGCGCCAGATTTCCTCTGCGGTAGTGCGGGAATGGATATCTGGATTAGCCGGATTGTCAAACTGACTCATGACGACGCTCACCGGGATGCTGGCCTGTAGTTCTTTAGCCTTTAATATCGCGCCCTTCATTCCCTCTGTGCCTGGCGTTAGCACAAGCTCTGCTCCCATGGCGGATAGGATCTTCTTGCGCTCATCGCTCATAGTCTCAGGCATACAGATGATAACCCTATATCCTTTTGACTTACCGATCCAGGTAAGTCCGATACCGGTGTTGCCGCTCGTTGGCTCGATGATTGTGCCTCCGGGGCGCAGCCTGCCTGAAGCTTCAGCGTCTTCAATCATTGCTTTAGCTATTCGATCCTTCACGCTTCCGCCAGGATTAAATGACTCTATCTTTACCAGCACTCGCGCTTTAAGCCCATCTTCATTCTCAATATTTGTTAATTCAACGAGCGGTGTATTTCCAACCAACTCTGTCAGCGATTTATATATCTTCATAATCTTTTAAGTAAGCAAATGTTAAAACATATTTGTAATCATTCCTCACTATCTCACTGTGAAATCCGCGTTCTTCTGCAATACTCTTGATTTTGGGGGCACAGACTCCGTCAACCACACATTGCCTCCGACTATTGTGTCGTGTCCTACAGTAATTCGTCCGAGTATGGTTGCGTTGGCATATACAGTCACATGGTCTTCGAGTATAGGGTGTCTGGGTACGTTGATCGGGTGTCCTTCGCCATTTAGCGTAAAGTTCTTTGCCCCAAGAGTCACACCTTGATAGAGTGTCACGTGGTTTCCAATGATACAAGTCTCTCCGATCACTACGCCGGTTCCGTGGTCGATTGCGAAATATTCCCCGATGGTTGCGCCGGGATTGATATCAATGCCGGTGTCGGAGTGGGCGAGTTCTGTAATTATGCGGGGAAGTACCGGCACTCCTATCTTAAGGAGTTCGTGCGCGAATCGGTAGTGTATCATAGCATGCACCACAGGATAACTCAGAATGATTTCTCCGAAATCCTCTGTTGCCGGATCATTGTCATATATGGCCCTGACGTCTGTATAAAGCAGACGTTTGATTTCCGGAAGCCGTTCGATGATGGTCAAGGCAAGTTCCAACCCTTGCTCTGTGGCCAATGTAGATCCGCAGGCTTGATTCTTTTGGAAAAGCGCATGGCCGATTTCCCTGGAAAGACTCCTGAAAAGTCTTTCCGCACTGACTGATAGCCTGGCATTCTCCATCGCACGGGTTCCATGATAGCGGTCTATGAACTCCGGAAAAACTACCGTCTTTACCAAAGTCATAATTTCCCTTATGGCCTCAACAGACGGAAGAGGTCCGCAAGAAGCCGGAGAAATCCTCTCCTCAAGAGCCGAAACGGCTGAGAGTCCTTCTACGGCCTCATTGATGATGGTTCCGATGCGTGAATTAAGTTCCGCCCTCGAAGAGCAGATATAGTCGTATTCCATATTAGTCCATCAAATATAGTGTTATTTTGATGAGGTAGTCTATCTCACTACATTATAACGCGCTTACCCCGGTTCAAGGTTCACCTATCCTATTTTAGTTTAATCTTTTTTCTGATACTTGACTATTATTCTTGAGGTATGTCGGTCGACGTGATGTTAAGCCTTTCAGATAAGACAATCTTGACTCCCTCTTTTATCTTCTTGTTTAGCTCGGTTTGAGTCAAGCGGAACTGAGCCGCAAACCTCACGCATGTAGCATTTGTTCCATCTTTGATGGTAAGAGTGTCAAGCAGTTCTATCGGATCCATGATCGTTCCGTATATTCCCGGAGGCTTGATGCAGTCTGTAAACTCTGCGTGTAGGATCCCAGCCTTGAGCGTAAGTATTGTAAGAGGTGCGTCTTTAGTGGTCATTTTTAATCTTCTTTTGCCACTGCCTCCTTGATGGCTGTCATTGGATTAAAGAAAGACGGGAGCCACTTACTTGCTCATTCCGCTCCAAGAGGCCTACCACAGCCCGATATAGTGGAGTGAGCAATGGTAAATGACCCCGCGAAGCATGGATATGCAGTGATAGCTGCTCAGTCCGAAGGATTGAGTCAGCATACATATTCGTACCATGGGGCATCTACAATTGCTTCATCCTTGACTATATCTATAGAAGGTGGTAGTTTCTCAGAGCCAAGAGATAAAGCGAGTAAACGCCTTTCATATGTCATGCCCCGCCCGAATGCCCGACTGTGCTTCTACGCATAGTCACACATCGCAGGGTCACCCTGCAAAATTAATAAAAATTTCTATCCCCTCCAAAATTATTTTATTCAATTCAACCCGCATCTCCGAATGACTACCCCACTCATGCTCAAAATATTTTCAACTAAGTCCCCGACTCATAAACTTGAGTTAGGCTCTTTTGCACATGATTCAGAATTTTCTAAGAAAGCATCGATATATTAATATTTTTAGTTACCTTTGCAATTTCTATGAATCAAATTTAACATGAAAAAGATATTCCTCACAGGTGCCACCGGCGTAATGGGCTCTCATGGCCTCAAGGAACTGACTTCCACCCATGGTCAATATAAAGTCACCGTTCTTGCCCGAGACAGCAAAAAGAACAGACAAAAAATGGCTCCTTTCATCAAGAAGGGTGTTAAAGTAATATGGGGTGACCTTCTCGACAAGGACGCTGTAGCTGAAGGTGTAAAAGAAGCCGACATCGTGCTTCATGTCGGAGGTATGGTGTCTCCGGCTGCCGACTGGCATCCTCTGAAGACTATAGAGACAAACGTCGGGGCCATGCGCAACATCATTGAGGCTGCCCTTTTAAGAAAAGAAGAAGTAAGGATAGTATATATAGGGTCCGTATCCCAGTATGGCAACCGATCGATACCTGACCATTGGGGACAGTGCGGCGATCCTCTCACTCCGGCCTTCTTCGATGCTTACGCTTATTCCAAGACAGAAGCGGAGCGTTTGCTGATGGATTCCGATCTCTCTTGGTGGGTATCGCTTCGCCAGACAGGAATTCTCCATAGCGGCCTCTTGATGAACGCATCTGACCCTATCGCATTCCATGTGCCGATACGGGGTGTGCTTGAATGGGTCACAGCCGATGATTCCGGACGTCTGCTGGAGCGTGTATGCCGCGACGATGTCCCTGATGATTTCTGGAATAAATGCTACAATATCGGCGGGGGAGCTCCGTTCAGGATGACAAACTATGAGTTTGAATGTGAGCTGCTTAAAGGGATGGGATGCCCTCCTCCTGAAAAAATCTTCAATTCAAACTGGTTTGCCACTGGCAATTTCCATGGCTTCTGGTTTTCAGATTCCGATGAACTTGAGGATATCCTTCATTTTCGAAGCGGCATGACTCCTCATGAATATTTCTTGCAGATGAAGAAGGAGCTTCCTTGGTATTTCTCTCTCGCTCCGATTGCCCCGGCATTCGCTATGAAACTCTTTATGGGCCGCGTGTCAAAGACCCCGAAACTCGGACCCATGTGGTGGATCGACAATGATGTAAAGGACAGAATCGATGTTTCGTGGGGAAGTCGCGAGGCTTGGGAGGCTATTCCCGACTGGAGCGTTATGGATCTGTCACGCCCGTCCGACCAAAATCCGGGCGTTCGGTTGGTGGAACCCGAAAAAGACCCCGACTCAGTGCTTGAATGTAAATGCGATGTCTGCGGACATGTATATTCCATGAAGGCTAGAACCAAGATGGCTGGCCACGGATGTCCGAAGTGCCTCAAATCAAGAGTGAAAATTAATTTTTAGACAAAATATACATCATGAAGAAAACTCTTTTTTTCCTGCCTCTGAGCGCTGCTTCGCTTGTTGTGATGGCCGCTCCTGAGGCGCTAAGTTCTCCGGATGGCGATCTCAAGGTCTTTTTTGAAGTTCAGGATGGCAAACCAGTCTATTGGGTTGATTTCAAGGGTAAGGAAGTTATTTCTCCTTCCAAACTCGGATTCAGCTTATTCAGCGATAGCGGACGTAACACATTTGATCAGCAGGGTAGTAAAGCCGGTGCTGACGCTTTGACGCTGAAGGATGGATTTGTTATTTCAGGCGTGGAGATGATGGATGTGGTGGATGAGACGTGGCAGCCCGTCTGGGGGGAGGAAACAGAAATACGCAATAACTATAATGAAATGCTGGTCAGTCTATTGCAACCAAAATTCGATCGAAAGATGAATGTCCGTTTCAGGGTTTACGACGATGGTTTCGGATTTCGTTATGAGTTTCCTGAACAGCCCAACCTCAATTATTTCGTCATTGATGAGGAGGAGACTGAATTTGCCATGACAGGCGACCATACAGCATATTGGATTCCAGGAGACTACGATACTCAGGAATACATTTACACCAAATCGCGCCTCAGTGAGATTCGCGATCTTTTCCCAAGCAAGGTGAATCCTGATAATGCTTCTACTACTACATTCTCTCCGACAGGAGTTCAGACATCACTGCAACTAAAGACAGACGATGGCATTTATATCAACATTCATGAGGCGGCATGCATCGACTATCCTACGATGCACCTCAACCTTAACGACACGACCATGACTTTCAAGTCCTGGCTGACACCGGACAATCAGGGGATGAAAGGTTATATGCAGACTCCGACAAAGTCTCCATGGAGAACTGCGATTATCACCGACGACGCGCGCGATATACTCGCTTCAAGGCTTATCTACAACCTCAACGAGCCTACTGCCTACGATGATACTTCTTGGATCAAACCGGTCAAGTATATCGGTGTCTGGTGGGAAATGATCTCCGGTGCAGGAACATGGAACTATACAGACGACGTTTATTCCGTAAAACTCGGAGAAACCGACTACTCCAAGACCAAGCCCAACGGCAGGCACAGCGCCAACACAGAAAATGTGAAGCGATATATCGACTTCGCTGCGCAACATGGGTTCGATCAAGTGCTTGTGGAGGGTTGGAACCAAGGATGGGAAGACTGGTTCGGTCAGTCTAAAGATTACGTCTTCGACTTTTTGACTCCTTATCCTGATTTCGA
>JAIDTS010000182.1 GCA_029060585.1 Muribaculaceae bacterium | reverse complement strand
GTTGTGCTTCTCGACGATGTGAATGCGGTGTCAGAAAACATGACGGTACGTCGCACGGGTGAGATTGCCTCTATTCCGGTCGGCGATGGCCTGTTCGGGCGCGTTATAAACATCCTCGGCGAACCCATCGACGGCAACGGCCCGATAGAAGGTGAGTTGCTTCGTATGCCGCTCGAGAGAAAGGCTCCAGGAGTTATCTTCCGCCAGCCCGTGAAGCAGCCCCTGCAGACAGGTCTGAAGGCCATCGACTCGATGATTCCTATTGGCCGCGGACAGCGCGAGCTTATCATCGGCGACCGTCAGATCGGTAAGACTGCCATCGCGATCGACACCATCATCAACCAACGAGAATTTTATCTCGCCGGAAAACCCGTCTATTGTATATATGTGGCGATTGGACAGAAGGCATCTACTGTGGCATCTATCGTCCAGACCCTCAAGAAGCACGGCGCCATGGACTACACTGTGGTAGTTTCCGCTACAGCTTCCGATTCCGCAGCGATGCGCTATTTCGCGCCTTTTGCAGGTGTCGCTATAGGCGAGTTCATCCGTGATACAGGACGCGACGCACTTATCGTATACGATGACCTCTCTAAGCAGGCTGTCGCATATCGCGAGATATCACTTATCCTCAAGCGCCCCTCCGGACGTGAGGCTTATCCAGGCGATATCTTCTATCTCCACTCTCGCCTCCTTGAACGTGCGGCTAAGATTATCGACAACCAGCAGGTTGCTTCCAACATGAACGACCTTCCGGAAGTCCTCAAGCCAATCGTGAAAGGTGGTGGATCACTCACGGCTCTCCCAATCATCGAGACTCAGGCCGGCGACGTCTCGGCGTATATCCCTACCAATGTGATCTCAATCACAGACGGACAGATATTCCTTGAGACAGCCCTCTTCAACCAAGGCATACGCCCCGCCGTAAACGTAGGTATATCTGTGTCCCGCGTCGGTGGTAACGCGCAGATCAAGCCGATGAAGAAAGTGGCAGGTACCCTCAAGATCGCACAGGCTCAGTATCGTGAGCTCGAGTCGTTTACCAAATTCGGTGGCGATATCGACCCTGTTACAGCGAAAGTGATCGACACAGGACGAAAAAACCAGCAGCTGCTCATCCAGCCGCAGTATCAGCCCTGGCCTGTTGAGAATCAGGTCGCAGTGATTTTCTGCGGTGTAAACGGTCTGTTGGAAAACGTACCTCTTGATAAGGTACATGAATTCGAGACTCTATTCATTCAGCTTCTTGAGGCTAAATACCGCAAGGAAGTGCTTGAAGAGATCAAGGCGGGAAACCTCTCCGACGACGTTCAGGCTAAGCTCCGAGAATGCGCTAGCGAGATCAGCGCCAGATATAAATAAGACTTTTTTTGGCATGCGCCGCGTGAAACCGACGCATGCTTCCAAAATTAAAATTCAAACACAATGGCAACCCTCAGGGAACTAAAGACACGTATCGGCTCTGTAGCTTCGAGCGAGAAGATCACCGGCGCCATGAAGATGATATCTTCGGCTAAGGTGCATAAGTTCGAGTCTTCTCTCAAGCAGCTTGTGCCCTACCGTAATAAGATCAAGTCGGTGATGGCCCATATTATGCAGTCAGCCACCGATTTCAGCAGTCCGCTCATCGAGACTCGACATGAGGTGAAGAAAATTGCTCTTGTTGTCTTCGGTAGCGACGACGGTCTCTGCGGAGCTTACAACATCAACATCTTCAAGGCAGCCTACGCAGAGCTTAAGCAACTTCAGGTGAAATACGGACCGTCGGTTGAAATAGACCTCTACCCTATCGGACAAAAGATGCTGAAGGCTCTCTCCAAACTTGCCTCTGCACACATGCATGTGGTCAAGGTTGAAGGCGTAGACTCAAAGATGGAGGCTGAAAAGGTCAATGAGTTCACCCATTCGCTCAGAGACAGATTCTCTTCCGGAGAATACGATCTCGTTTGCGTTGAATATATGAAGTTCTACTCGATGAGTCGTCAGAAGGCTACTTTCGAAACCCTCTTCCCGATTTCGGGAGAGACTCTCCTTGAAGGAGCTGGTAATGCTTCGTCCACCGGGATGTGCATCTTCGAACCAGATGCCAACAGCATATTCAATGCCGTACTTCCTATGTTCGTGCTCTCGACCATGCAGGAGATCACCATAGAAAACAGAGCCTCGGAGCAGGCCGCCCGCGTAATGGCAATGCAGAGCGCCAACGACAATGCAAAGAAACTCCTCGAAGGACTCCGGCTTGAATACAACAAACTCCGCCAGGAAGGAATCACGACCGAACTCCTCGACATCCTCGGAGGTCAGGTCGAACGCTAAACAACAAACCAACCTGACAACTTGTAAACTTGACAATAGAAAACTAAATTAATAACCATCATATGAGTAGTATTAAGGAATATTTTTCGTCGGTAGGCAAAGGCATCGCGAGCCTGGCGAAGGGTATGGCCGTGACCGGAAAGGAGTTTGTAACTCCGAAGATCACCGAGCAATATCCTGAAAACCGCCATACCACCCTCAAGATTGCCGACCGTTTCCGTGCGGAACTTACACTGATTGGCGATGACGCTACGCCGGCCTACAATAAATGTATAGCCTGCGGTATCTGCCAGATGAACTGCCCTAACAGCTCTATCGAACTCAAGACGAGATTCGTCGAGCTGCCAGACGGCAAGAAGAAAAAGGTGCTCGACAAGTATTACTACGATCTCGGAAGCTGCAC
>JAIDTS010000181.1 GCA_029060585.1 Muribaculaceae bacterium | reverse complement strand
CGTCAGACACTTATGGGAAAGATACCATACGAAATCCTCCAGCGTGGCAAGAGGAAGGGGATTCCGGTATGGCTTGTAGCAGGGCGGATCTGTGATTGTGAAGCCCTTTTGGATGCCGGTTTTGAGAGAATCATCTGTATCAACTCGCCGGATATTGTAACGAACAGCAATACTGTTGGACAGAATCCTATGGATCCGGATGTTGCGGCATGTCGACTCTGTCATTCCGTATTGAGTTTTTTGTAAAATAATGCATTCTAAGGAGGGGTATTCGTGTTAATTAGTGCAGTCTGCATAGGGTCATTTATGTAAAATAATGCAATTTAAAGATGGCGGATAGTGCAAAATAGTGCATTTTATTCATGCTGTTTGTACGAATATTAATGTATTTATGAGTATTTACTTAGGTTTTAATTGATGAGGAAGAGGACTATTAGGGAGGAGAAGACGAGGGTTATATTGGCGACGGCATAGGTGATAGTGAAGGAGAGGTTGGGGACATCGGAGCCGAGGGCATTCTGGATTGCACCAATCGAGGCCACGCTGCATCTTGCTCCGGCGACGCATCCCAAAACTTCCGGAGTCGAGAACCGGAATAAGCGATGGGCTATGAATACGTTTATGACGATGCTTAAGAGGGTCAGCAATAAACCTATGCCGACAATGGCTATTCCTGCTTCATGAAGGCCTGCCATCAAGGCGCTTCCTGCCGAAAGACCTAAGACGGAGATGAACATATTCACTCCGAGATTATTAAGAATCCAAAGGGCAGATGATGGAATGTGACCGAACGATGGCCGCTTTGAGCGAAGCCAACCGAGAACGAGGCCGGAGAAGAGAGCTCCGACGCTCACACCCAAGGCCATCGGAATGCCATTGATTTTTATAGACAGGGCTCCGACGATACAACCTAAAGCGATGCCTAAACCTACAAAGACCATATCTGTGACATTTGTATCGCGGTCAGCATAGCCAATTTTGTTGGCAGCAGCCGCAACGTCGCAAGGCCAACCTACGAGAGTGATGACATCTCCACCACTCAGCTGAGTGTTGTTTTTGACCGGCAACGACAGACCGTTTCTTTTGAGAGATGCTATTGCGATGCGGTCCATGTATTCTTGAGAGCGTAACTGTCCGAGAGTTATGCCATCGACATCTTTAGAAGATATTGTGACCGGAGTGCGTTCAGCACCGAAATTCAGAAGTTCTTGATCCACTATTTCGGGTCCAGGAGGCGATGGGAGTGCAGCCATCTCTTGAGATCGTCCGCCAAGCACTATATGATC
>JAIDTS010000180.1 GCA_029060585.1 Muribaculaceae bacterium | reverse complement strand
CAGATAAGGTGAAAAAGCCTTTTGCGAGAAACAAAAAACTAATTAGAAAGCAACCGGCCTCCTTGGCCGACCCAAAATAGAAGAAGTGTTGAGATGACAAACAAGGATTTCGATTTCAGCGACATAGCGCCATACGATGACTCTGTCTTCCGCGCGATCCTGGACAAGCTAATTGAAGATCCGGGATTCCTTCATGCGATTTCCTACGTGATGCCGCAGGAAGACATCCCCGCACTCATCGACGAACTGAAGAGCACCGACAATCGCCACGACTTCCAGCATAGGATCATGTTCCCATTCCTTGAGATGCTTGGGAAAACCACCACCTCGGGAATCACGCTCGGAGGCGCGAAATATTTTAATCCGGCTCTCAATTACACGTTCATCACCAACCACCGCGACATAGTGCTCGACGCCTCTTTCCTCAACCTCACGTTCCTGAGAAGAGGCTGGCCGACCTCTGAAGTCGCAATAGGCAATAATCTGCTCGTATTCGACTGGATATCTGATCTCGTGAGGCTCAACAACAGCTTTATTGTAAAACGCAACACCGGACTAAGGGAAGGACTTGAGGCGGCCAAGAAACTCTCCGCCTATATCCACTACGCCATCATGGAGAAGCACGAGTCAGTATGGATAGCTCAGAGGGAAGGTCGCGCCAAAGACTCAAGCGACCACACACAGGAGGCCCTCATAAAGATGCTTTCGCTCGGAGGAGAAGGAACCTTCATGGACAAGATAAAGGAAATCAATCTTATGCCCGTATCCATCAGCTACGAGTATGATCCCAACGACTATCTAAAAGTCAAGGAATTCCTCCTCAGAAGACGCAATCCCGATTTCAAGAAATCTCAGAAGGATGATCTTTTCTCAATGGAGATCGGACTGCTCAAATTCAAGGGTAAGGTCCATTTCCAGCTTACACCCCGCATAAATGTAAGGATCGATGAGATAGGCGAGTTCAAAGACTCCAATAAGGCTGCAAAATATGTGTGCGCCTTGATTGATTCAGCTATCCATCGCGGCTACGAGATTTTCCCCATCAACTATGTGGCATACGACACCCTGCACTCGACCGAACGGTTCGCGCACAAATATACGGAAACTGAGAAAAAAGAGTGTCTGGACTATTTCGAAAGCCAGCTGACGAAGATAGACGTGGAAGACATCACTGAGGAAGAACGAGGGTTCATGAAGGAGATGATTCTCATCATGTATGCGAATCCTCTGAAAAACAAACTAAAATCAATATTGGGAGGGTTTGAGTGATGAGACTACCATTGGCCGTTATCATAACGCTTTTCGCAGTCAGCATTCTGGCTGACTTCTATATCTGGACAGATATCCGTCAGGGAAGGTCAAGAAACAGATGGGCATGGAGCAACGCATATGGAATAGCGTCTTTCCTGCTATGGATATTCCTCGGTGTTACTGTCGCTCTTCCCAGAAGGGGACTTGACGGAGGTGTATATGCCGTAATGTGGATGCTCACCGTCTATCTCAGCATCTACATTCCAAAAATCATCTACTGCGTGTTCTCCATTCTCGGCAGAATACCCCTAATCTTCCGCGCCCGTAGATGGAAATGGATGAATTATCTGGGTGGAGCTCTCGGAGTGATAGGATTCGCACTTATATGGCACGGCATTCTCTATACACGCACTCATACGCAGATTGTCAATCTTACGCTCGATTCAGAGAAGCTGCCTGAAAACTTCGATGGTTACAGAATAGTGCAGATTTCCGACCTCCATCTCGGCACATGGGGCACTGAGACACGTTTCCTCTCGGAATTCGTCAATACAGTCAACAACCTAAGGCCAGACCTGATTGTCTTCACCGGAGACATCGTCAATCAGAAATCAGATGAACTCAAGCCATTCGAGAAAATCCTCTCCAAGCTTGAGGCTGTCGACGGTGTATATTCCATCCTCGGAAATCATGACTATGGCGACTATGTCGACTGGCCAAGCGCTGAAGCTAAAGCTGCCAATCTTGAAAACCTGAAGAAAATACAGGAAGAGGCAGGATGGAAGATGCTCAACAACGAACATGCATATCTTGTCAGGAATAAAGAAGGCAGGCGCGATTCTATTGCATTAATAGGCGTGGAAAACTGGGGAGAACCACCTTTCGGAAAATATGGCGACCTCCAGAAGGCTTATCCGGCAGATAAGAGGCACAACCTCAGAGACAACAATTTCAAGATTCTGCTCACACATAATCCGGAGCACTGGGTCAGGGAAGTAAGGAAAAGAACCAACATAGACCTGAGCCTTGCCGGGCATACTCACGCAATGCAGGCAAGCTTCGAATTGTTCGGCAAAAGGTTTTCTCCCTCCGCATGGAGATATCCGACATGGGGAGGCTTCTATACGGAAAACGGCATAGGAGATATAGAGGATTTCGGCAATCCCGATCCGATGGGTGGCCTTGACCGAAGTCTTGACAAACCTTCTTTATACGTCAACATCGGAGCCGGCGAGGTAGGAATGCCGTTCCGAATAGGAGCAAGCAATCCTGAGATCACGCTTATCACGCTTAAGAAAAAATGACAGATTCATCGACGGGGGCTTCAAGGGAAGCCCTCTTTTGCATCGGTTCCAACTGCGGCGACAGGGAAGTGAATGTTAAGGCAGCCTTAGTCTGGCTGTCCGGCATACTGGCAGACCTGCGGCACTCCCCAGTCTATACTACCCCCGACTGCCATGGAGGGCCAAGAAAATATATGAATGCGGTTGCCGTCGGGAAGACGTTCCTTGATCCCATCGAATTAGAAAGAATGTGCAAGGAATATGAGCTGAGCGCCGGACGCGACTCTGCTGCCCGCGAGGCAGGAGATGTTCCGGTCGACATCGATCTTGTCATATTCAACGGAAAAGTCTTGAGAATGAAAGATTATGAATCTCGGTTTTTTATTATGGGATACGAAATGATCAATCCCGATTGCTGATATGCAGCATTCCCATCGTGCGCCTCAGGTTGAGCTCTACGAAAGGTCTTGGCTTGCCTGAACTTTCGATGAGCATATCTATCCCGCACAGACCATCATAGCCGGCAAGTGTTCTCTTAAGAATCTCCCTCTGAATAGCTACTATATCTTGGATCTTTACGGAAGACATAGAGTTAAATCGCGTTTTCATCTCCCGCTGGTCAATGTTGTCATTTGAAATGTATTTCCCTCGGTTGGATGTGGAAAATGATGAAAGTCCGAGGAATATTGCATCTCCGGATAGTATACGCCATTCAGTGGCAAAGTCAGCGACGCGGTCTGCCCCTGTTTCTCCTATGACGGAGCCCTGACGTCTAATGATGCCTCGACACCATTGATCTACGTGGATTTCCGTCATGTCCGCGGACGTATTTATCACTCCCCTTCCGCTTGAACTCCATGGAGCCTTCATCCAGCATCCGTGATTTGAACGGTAGAAATCCATGCATTCGTCTATCGAGGTCAGTTCAGTTGGAACGGTCACGCGCCATCCATCTTGCACCCTCTCGTTCCATAGACTGTTAAGCACAATCGTAGTACGCCGATGAGCGAGTCTTCTGATGAGATCCATAGTCATTCCGTCCGGAAGGCGATCAGCAGGCACTCCGTGGTCGATCAGACGCCTTACCAACGCAGGATTCCATCCCCATGGTTCTACTTTAAGGTCAGGATATCTTCTGAACAGCTCTCCCAGCTCATTCCATGCAGCCAGACGAAATTCAGAATTAAGAGAACCGGGATTGTCCACAAGAATGATGTCATCAGCATCAGCCCAGGCTTCAGGAAGCAGCTGACACTCCTTCCTCATTTTCTCAACTCGCGCAGGCGGGGTATAAAAAGACGCCCCCGAAGCGAGGGCGTATTCAGTCTCCGGATTAAAGAGAAGAAGTCTCATCAGTCGTTGAGTTTCTCACGCTCCTTAAGGGGATTGGAGAAGTATAGCTTATGCTCGAGATACTCCTGCGTAGCGATAAGGGTGGGCTTGGGAAGTTTTTCGTAGAAGCGGGAAATCTCGATCTGCTCACGGTTTTCTGATACTTCCTCCAGGTTGTCGGTAGAAGCGAAATCAGCCAGTTTCTTCTCAAGCTCCTTCTTAAGCTCGACGGCAATCTGATTGGCTCGTTTTCCGATGATGCATACTGTCTCGTATACATTTCCTGTCTGCTCCGCCATAGCGATCATGTCGCGGGTCACGGTGGTCAGCGGTGCGTTTGTCTTCTTGTAGTCCATAATATGCAATTATGATTTACGTATGTGGATTTATGTATATTAAAATGATAGGGAGAGTAGAAATGGATCGTGTCACTCTCCTATGTGCTTCGAGGCGATATTGAAGATCGACCTTGCCTCCGACATATTCTTCGACTCCGGATAAGTGTTGATGAAGGAATAATACTCGTCGATTACGTCGCGGTATCTGTCCTCGCTCTTCTCAGCCACCGAATTTTTGGCCATCTGATATTTGGCCTTTAGGATAAGCATCTCGAAATCCTCGCGATATTTTGAATACGGAAACTCCTTGAGGGCGTTTTTCGCGGTGATGACACACGACTCATAGTTATTGCCGAGGAAATTTCCGAGGTTGTAGTATAACTGGGCGTTCTGGAGCTGCTTCAAGGTCAGCTTGTCCTGCATCTCGAAGATTGAGTTTTTCGCCAGACCAGCCTTGTCGCTGTTGGGGAAATAATCAAGAAAACCTTGAAGTTCCTCTATCGCCTTGAGAGTTATGGTCTGGTCGAGCTGAGGCTCCGGCGAATCAAGATAGTAGCCGTAGCCGCAATAGAAGCG
>JAIDTS010000018.1 GCA_029060585.1 Muribaculaceae bacterium | reverse complement strand
GACTGCAAGAGCAAGGGCATCGGATCGATGCAGAATGAATATGACCTTCAGCGTGAACTGATCTTCAAGATATTCACCGTATCCTGAAATCTGAAATAGTAGGAAATACTAAGGTCCCGCATCTAAGGAAACGGGACCTATTTTATTTTATGTCGAACTGCGCGAATTTAAGGTAGAGCTTCTTAGCTCCAGCCTGCGTGAAGCTCACAGTGATCACTCCCTCTCCCATCACGAAATCGAGTTTTGTGACCACACCTTCTCCAAGCTTAGGATGGACGATCCGAGTGCCCACGGGGACTTCATCGGGAGCGTGAATACCAGCATTCTTCCTTGCAGAAGGTGCAGAACCAAGCGATACCCTACGGGGCGAATCGGAGGTAGTAGCGAAGGAACGCTTTCCTCCGGAACGGAAGGAATTGTAGCGGTCCATAGGATTTACGAACGATGATGGCCTTGAGACATCGGTGAAATCAGAGGAAGTCTCGGAATGGATAAACTTCTTCCCTATCTCCGAAAGGAATCGGGAAGGGCGCGTCTGGACCGTCTGTCCGTTACGGAAGCGCGTCTTGGCGTAGGTCAGCGTGCAGGTCACCTTAGCCCTTGTCATGGCCACGTAGAGCAGACGCCTCTCCTCCTCCACTTCGTCTGTGGAATTCATCGACATAGCAGACGGAAGGAGCTCCTCCTCCACACCCACGACGTAGATGTGCTTGAATTCAAGACCTTTCGCCGCATGAATCGTCATCAACGTCACTTTCTCATCCGAAGTCTCGTCTGCCGAGTCCTGATCGGTAGCCAGCATTACGTCTGACAGGAACTCCTGCATTCCGATGTGTTCATCGCCTTCCTCCTGCCTGGAATCCACGAAGTCCTTAAGGCCGGCAAGAAGCTCCTTGAGGTTTTCCTGCTTGCTTATCGACTCCGGGGTGTTGTCATGGTTGAGCACGGTCAGTATTCCGCTTCGGTTGAAGACTAGCTGACCGAGGGCATATGCATCCGATCCCTTGGAGTTGTCGTCGATGAATTCCTGCACCATATCCCGGAATGAGACGAGTTTCTTAAGAGTTCCCGCGTTGACAGCGACACCCATCGATTCAGGATCCTGCAGCACCTTCCAAAGACTCACTCCTGCTGCGGAAGCAGCCTCGGAGAGTTTTCTCATGGTCGTCTCACCTATCCCTCTCGCAGGATAATTAATCACACGGCGTAGCGCTTCATCGTCGTCGGGATTTATAGACAATCGGAAATAGCATACAGCATCCTTGATCTCCTTACGCTGATAGAATGACAGGCCTCCATAGATGCGATAGGCGATATTGCGTTTTCTGAGCGACTCCTCAAGCGCACGGCTCTGGGCGTTGGTGCGATATAGCACCGCATAGTCCTCATATGAATCGTGATGACTCAGCCGGGACTTAGCAATCATATTGGCCACGAGATAGGCTTCCTCGATATCTGAATATGTAGAGAGGACCTTCACGCGTTCACCCTCGTCGTTCTCACTATAGACGTTTTTCTTCATCTGCCGTGTATTCTTGTCGATTAGGCTGCCGGCAGCGTTAATGATGTTCTGCGTAGAGCGGTAGTTTCTTTCTAGCTTGAATATCTTCAGATCCGGATACCGCTTCTCCATGTTGAGTATGTTGCCGATATTGGCGCCGCGGAAAGAATAGATGCTCTGCGCATCGTCGCCAACCACGCATAGATGCCTGTGGAGAGCGGCAAGCTGGGAGATTATGAGATGCTGGGAGAAGTTGGTGTCCTGATATTCGTCGACGAGAATATACCTGAAGAATTCCTGATAGTGGCGGCGAATATCGGGGAAATCGCGAAGAAGGATGTTCATGTAGACGAGAATATCGTCGAAATCCATCGCGTCGGCGCGACGACAGCGCTCGCAGTATTCCTTGAAGATCTGCCCGGTAAGGGGGCGCTTGGCCTTCTTGTCGGCGTTATAGTTGTCAGAGTCGTTGATGTACTGCTCAGGATCGATCAGAGCGTTTTTCGCATTGGATATTATGGAGTGAATAGTAGCCGGTTTGTAAACCTTCTCATCAAGCTGCATATCCTTTATGATAGACTTGAGGAGCGAGCGGGAATCTGATGTGTCGTAGATAGTGAATGAAGGTCTGAATCCTATTTCCTCAGCATGCTGGCGAAGTATACGAAGGAATACGGAATGGAATGTACCCATCTTAAGTCGAGAAGCAGTGCGTTCGCCTACCACATCCGTGATACGCTCCTTCATCTCGCGTGCCGCCTTATTGGTGAATGTCAGGGCGAGGATACGCCATGGTTCGTAGCCTGCCCTCAGAAGATCTACGATCTTATAAGTCAGAACACGAGTCTTTCCGGACCCGGCTCCGGCTATCACGAGCGCCGGACCATCCTTGTAAACCACAGCGTCACGCTGCTGGTCGTTGAGAAGATCAAGATAGTTGTAGTTTATGTCGGACATTCCTTAACTAAAATTTATTTCGGTTCACATCTCCGAGGTCCAAGTAGGAATTCGAGGAATGAACCTGTAAGTCTCTTTTTCATAATCCATCTCGCAGCAGAAATGACGCAGTCCATTGCTGACGATTAGATAATGCGAACGTAGCAC
>JAIDTS010000179.1 GCA_029060585.1 Muribaculaceae bacterium | reverse complement strand
CCTGATCCGATCTTAAGAGGACCTACTGAGAACTTCTTGCATTTCTCGGCGAGCCATTCGGCTGCCATTACTGCTCCGAGAGCGAACCCCTCGCGGCTTTTGGCTGAGTGGGATATCGTTATGGTGTCCTGCGGAGAGTCCCAGGTGACGGTGTGGATTCCGGGAACCTCGCCCTCGCGACGGTGGGAGATGTAGAGGGTTTTCGAGTTGTCGGGGTTTTCAGAGTTTTCGGAGTTTTCAGCGATTTCGACTTTTTCGGCGGGCTCGGCCCATTTGTCCACTTTGTTGGATGCGGCTATCAGTTCCTCGGCGATAGTGATGGCAGTGCCGGAGGGGTGGTCGAGTTTATGGATGTGGTGCACTTCCTCCATCGAAGGGGTGTATTGCGGGTATGCGTTCATTATTCCGGCCAGATAGCGGCTGACAGCCTCGAAAATATTGACGCCGATGGAGAAGTTGGAGCTGTAGAGGAGGGCTCCCTTGCCGCTCTCGCAGACGGATTTCACCGCATCGAGTGAATCGAGCCATCCGGTGGTGCCGCACACTACCGGCACTCCCGCCGAGAAGCAGCGCAGCAGGTTGTTGACAGCCTTGTCCGGCTGGGTGAATTCTATCGCCACGTCAGACTTCCGGAAAGCCTTGGAGTCGATGTCCGCTAAATTGTCGGCGTCTATGATGACGCTTATCTCGTGGCCGCGATCGAGCGCGATGCGTTCGATCATGTGGCCCATTTTGCCGTATCCTATGATTGCTATTTTCATTGTGTTTTGAGTTTACAGTTATAAGTTGTCAGCTTTCAGCTTTCAGTGTTCGGTTGATCAGAAGCCGAAGGCGATGTTGTCGATGTAGAGGGTGAGGCCTTCGGTTCCTATGAAAGGCTCGCCGCATGATGCGGAGGCCATCATCAGCACATGGGTCGGTGTGGCGTCCGGCGCGTCCCAGCCCACTTCATGCACAGGCACGAGTTTCCCTTTCGAGTTGCGGGCGTAGTAGGCCTTGTCGCCGTCGAGCAGGCCCATCCATGGTTTGTAGAACGACTCCTTCGTTATGTCTCCGTAGTGGATGGGAAGCTCATACTGGCGAGTCCATGGAATTGACTTGTTGTAGCGTTCGCGTCCGGTCCCTACGCGTTTGGCATATATGTTGCCGTTTTCGTCTTCCCATCTGCGCTGAAGCAGAACGTAGACCTCGGCGTTGTCGCGCCCCTGGAGCGTCTTCTGTTTGCTGAACCCCGTAGATTTGGTGCGGGTGTTCTCTTTTGGCATCACAATCTCGAAATCGTAGACGAGAGCCTTGGGTCGTTTCGTGTAGGGAATGCCCATCTCCATCTTACCGAACGCTCCCTTTGTAGAGGTGACGGGTTCGAAGAGCTGACCGAG
>JAIDTS010000178.1 GCA_029060585.1 Muribaculaceae bacterium | reverse complement strand
GAAGACAACCACAGGAAGCAGGAATCACTCGTAGCCTCACTCCGCCAGAACGGCGACGCCCTGCAGGCGCACCTGACGGCCAAGCAGAAGGAAGCAAACCGACTTAAGGAGACAATATCCACCCTGATAGCCCAGGAGCAGGCTAAGGCGGAAGCTGAGCGCAAAGCCAGGGAAAAGGCCGAGGCTGAAAGGAAAGCCAAGCCAGAGGCCGAGCGCATAGCGAGGGAAAAGGCGGAAGCTGAGAAGAGGGCTGCCGAGGAGAGGGCAGCCGCGGAAAAAGCAGCTGCCGAGAAGGCAGCCGCCGAAAAGGCAGCGGCAAAGGCTTTGGCCGAGAAAGAAGCTGCAGAAAAGGCGCTGGCTGAGAAGAAAGCGGCTGACAGAGCTGCAGCAGAGAAAGAGGCCAAACAAAAGGCCGATGCATATAAAAAAGCGCAGGAAGAGAAGGAGAAGGCAGACCGGAAGTTTGCCGAAGCCAAGGCCAAGGCAGACGAAAAACTGCGTAGAGAGCAGGAAAAGGAGAAGAAAAACAGCGAGAAGTCAGCCCGAAAGAAGAGCGATCGACGTGATAAGAACCTCGACAACGCGAAAGAAGCGGTAAAAAGCAGCGAGCCTCTTCCGGATATCACTCCCAAGAATGCGGAAAAGGGTGGAGGCATCAACTTCGCGAGTCTGCGTGGAAGCCTCCCTCGTCCGGTAGATGGTACGTGGAGGATCACCAATCCGTTCGGACGCCATGCGATGCCCGAGATGCCCGAGATAGAATATGACAATCCGGGCATCGATGCAGAGGTCAACAGCGGGGCCACCGTCAAATCGGTATGCGGCGGCAAGGTGTCGGGAGTCTATAAGGTGGCAGGCTATGGCACGGTAGTTATCGTCAACCACGGAGACTACTATACCGTCTACGGCAATCTCGCATCGTCCAATGTCACGGTAGGCACGCAGGTAGGCGGAGGCTACGCTTTGGGGACAGCAGGCAAGGATCCTGATGATCCTCGCCGTAGCTCCGTGCACTTCGAGGTCTGGAAAGGGCGCGAGAAGCAGAATCCTTCCTCGTGGCTGAGATGATACGTGGAGTTCCCTGATTTGCACCGTCAACATGAGAGATTGCTGCGATGGATAGTATGTGGAATATACATAATTGCTTAAATCTTAAGAAACACGATAAAAATGAAATAAAAATGCTTTAAGATTTGGCTGTTTGAATTAAAAAGTGTAATTTTGCGTTTTTAACAGGACAAATCTTATGGTAAATAAGTTGAGAAGCGCGGCTACGACCGAAGGGCGCCGTATGGCAGGGGCCCGTGCTCTCTGGAGGGCCAACGGCATGAAGGAGGAGCAATTCGGAAAGCCCATCATAGCGATAGTGAATTCATTCACCCAATTCGTGCCGGGACACACCCATCTGCACGAGATAGGACAGATAATCAAGAAAGAGATAGAGGCGCTCGGATGCTATGCGGCCGAGTTCAATACTATCGCCATCGACGACGGCATCGCGATGGGCCACGACGGGATGCTCTATTCGTTGCCTTCGCGCGATCTCATAGCCGACTCGGTGGAATACATGGTCAACGCCCATAAGGCAGATGCCATGATCTGCATCAGCAACTGCGACAAGATTACTCCCGGCATGCTTATGGCCGCCATGCGCCTCAACATTCCGAGTCTTTTCGTGTCTGGAGGTCCTATGGAGGCCGGCAGGGCCGGAACCCGAAAGCTCGACCTCATCGACATCATGATCGACTCGGCGGACCCGACGGTAGCCGACGACGAAGTGGCCGTGCTGGAGAAGGAGGGTTGCCCGACATGCGGCAGCTGTTCCGGAATGTTTACCGCCAACTCCATGAACTCTCTCAACGAAGCAATAGGATTAGGACTGCCGGGCAACGGAACCGTGCTCTCAACCCACGTCAACCGCATGACGCTCTTCAAGAACGCCGCGAAAAGAATCGTAGAGATGGCCTACCGCTACTACCGCGACGGAGATTCCTCGGTATTGCCGCGCAATATCGCTACCAAGGAGGCATTCCTCAACGCCATGGCTCTTGACATCGCCATGGGAGGAAGCACAAACACAGTCCTTCACCTCCTTGCTATCGCCAACGAGGGAGGAGTTGACTTCACGCTCGACGACATCGACGCCCTCTCGCGCCGCGTTCCGGTTCTGTGCAAGGTAGCTCCCAACTCAAGCTATCACATGGAAGACGTCAACCGTGCCGGAGGAATACTTACCATCATGAAGCAGTTGGCCGACAAGGGCCTCCTGGACACGTCAGTGATGCGCGCCGACGGCCTTACGCTCAAGGAAGCAATCTCGCGCTATGCCATAGGGGGAGATGAATACGGAGCGGAGGCCGACATGCTCTGGAGATCAGCCCCCGGACTCGTACACACCACTGAGGCTGCCAGCCAGACAGCCATGTATCGCGACCTTGATACCGACAGAGAGGAGGGATGCATCCGCGACTGCGACCACGCCTATGTGAAAGACGGAGGTCTCGCCGTGCTTAAAGGCAACATCGCCAAAGACGGTTGCGTGGTCAAGACCGCAGGCGTTGACGAAAGCATCTTCCGTTTTTCGGGGCCGGCGAAAGTGTTTCACAGTCAGGACGAGGCCGTAGAAGGCATCCTCGGCGGAGCGGTCAGGAGCGGCGACGTGGTGGTAATCACGTTCGAGGGTCCGAAAGGGGGACCGGGAATGCAGGAGATGCTTTATCCTACGAGCTACATCAAGAGCATGCATCTCGGGAAGGAATGCGCGCTTCTGACCGACGGCCGTTTTTCTGGCGGCACATCCGGACTCTCTATCGGTCATATCTCGCCTGAGGCGGCAGCCGGAGGAGAGATAGGCCTCGTCAGGGACGGCGACATAATCGACATTGACATTCCCGCGAGAAGCATCAACGTAAGACTGAGCAGTGAAGAGCTCGACTGCCGCCGCAAGGAGGAGGAGGCTTTCGGCAAGGAAGCCTTCACGCCGAGAGGAAGAAACCGCGCTGTGAGCCGCGCGCTAAGGGCATACGCCGCGAATGTCACTTCGGCCGACAAGGGAGGAGTGCGTGTGGAGCTGTAAGAATAAAGACACTGAAAAAAGGAAAATGGAAGAAAAGATAACGGGATCGGAGATACTGATCAAGGCTCTCGCCGACAACGGGGCCGAATGCGTGTTCGGATATCCGGGGGGACAGATCATGCCGGTCTACGACAAGATATATGAGAATCCCTACGGCGTAAGGCATTACCTTGCGCGCCATGAGCAGGGAGCGATCCATGCCGCTGAGGGATATGCGCGCGCTACAGGAAGAACGGGTGTAGTCATCACTACCTCGGGCCCCGGAGCGATGAACCTTTTGACCGGGCTCGCCGACGCCCTTATGGACAGCACTCCGATCGTCGCGATTTCCGGACAGGTGGGATGCGGTATGCTCGGCAAGGACGCATTTCAGGAAAGCGACGTGATCTCAAGTGTGCTTCCGGTCACGAAATGGGCGCTTCAGGTGCGCCGCGCCGAAGACATAGCTCCGGCCATCAGCCGGGCATTTTATATCGCCAATTCCGGACGTCCTGGTCCGGTTGTGATCGATCTGGCTCGCGACGCCCAGATAGGACTGGCGGAATACATGAGGCAGGAGAAACCATTTATCCGGAGCTATGACTCAGATCCTGAGCCCGAAGACGGTTCTATAGAGGAGGCGGCCCGGCTTCTCAACGCAGCCGAGCGTCCGCTCGTGCTCGCCGGACACGGCGTCATGATATCCGGAGCCGAGGAGGCTTTGGTAAAACTTGCCGACAAGGCCCAGCTCCCCGTAGGCTGCACGATGCTCGGCCTATCGGGGATGGCGACAGACCATCCGCAATACGTAGGCATGCTCGGCATGCATGGCAACCTCGGGCCAAACATAAACACCAACCGGGCCGACGTCATACTCGCCGTAGGCATGCGTTTCGACGACCGTGTGACGGGCGATGTGCGCAAATACGCCCCGAATGCGAGAATAATCCACATCGACATCGACTCGAGCGAATTCGACAAGATGATAAAGTGTGGCGTCCACGTGCATTCCGACGCCCGCAAGGCCCTCGAGGCCCTGCTCCCTCTTGTGGAAGGGAAAGACCGCAGTGGATGGCGGGCGTCATTTGACAAGCACCGGAAGATAGAAGAAGAACGCGTGATGGCCAGGGAGCTCGCCTGCGCCGCTCCCGACGGAAAGATGCTGATGGGGGGAGTGGTCAGAAAGGTCTGCGAGGCTTACGGCAACGAGGCCATAATAGTGACCGATGTAGGTCAGAACCAGATGTTCGCCGTAAAATACTCTGGATTCAACCAGCCGCGCAGCCTCATATCCTCAGGAGGGCTCGGCACTATGGGCTTTGGCCTTCCTGCGGCGATCGGCGCAAAGATTGGAGTGCCTGACCGTACAGTAGTGCTCTTCTGCGGCGACGGAGGCCTTCAGATGACGGTAGAGGAATTGGGCATGATAATGGAATACGGCATAGACGTGAAGATAGTGCTTCTAAACAACAACTTCCTTGGCAACGTGCGTCAGTGGCAGCATCTCTTCTTCAACGGACGCTTCAGCAGCACGCCGATGACCAACCCCGACTTCAGGATGCTGGCAGGGGCCTACGGTATCGACGCTGCCGATGTGGCTACCGCCGAGGAGCTCGACGCCGCCATAGCGAAGATGAAGGATCACAAAGGCTCCTACCTCCTCAATGTCAATATCGACGAGACCGACATGGTGTTCCCGATGACTCCCGGCGGCAACGGGGTCGATGAGATACTGCTCAATGAATCAGAATATTATAAACCTGTCTAATTGAAGCTATGGAAGAACAACTGTATACGATATCGGTCTATACCGAAAACAGAGTCACGCTTCTGCATCAGATATCGATGATCTTCAGCCGCCGCTGTCTGAATATCGACAGCCTATCGGTCAGCGCTTGCTCGATTGAGGGAGTGCATAAATTCACCATCACCTGCCGCTCCACCAGGCCGATGATGGAGCACGTAGTGAAGCAGATAGAAAAACGCATAGATGTCATAAAGGCGTTTCTCATGACGGACGATGAGATACTCTACCAGGAAGTGGCGCTCTACAAAGTGCCTACCGAAAGCGTGGTCAATACCGATATCGAGGATATCGTCAGAAGGCACGGGGCGCGCGTACTCGAGATACATCCCGACTACACTGTATTCGAGAAGACGGGGCATACCGACGAGATCATGGACCTCTACGCACACCTTAAGCCGCTTGGAATCCGGCAGTTCGTAAGGTCGGGACGGATTGCTGTCACACGCTCGTCGCGTGAACTCGTAGACGAATACCTCGAGCGGAGAGTGAAGGGAGGGGTATGACTCCAATTTTTAATTCAAAAATCCAAATTAAATAATAAAGATATGGCAAAAATGAAATTCGGTGAGGTCGAGGAGACCGTGGTCACCAGAGAGGAATTCCCTCTTGAGAAAGCGCGTGAGATACTGAAAGACGAAACAATCGCCGTGATCGGTTACGGTGTGCAGGGCCCCGGTCAGAGCCTCAATCTCCGCGACAACGGTTTTAACGTAATCGTAGGCCAGCGCGAGGGAAAGACCTACGACAAGGCTGTAGCCGATGGCTGGGTGCCTGGGCAGACGCTGTTCTCCATCGAAGAGGCCTGCGAGAAGGGAAGCATCATCATGTGTCTGCTTTCCGACGCCGCCGTGCTCTCGGTATGGCCCACAATCAAGAAGCACCTCACTGCTGGCAAGGCCCTCTATTTCTCCCACGGCTTCGCCATCGCCTGGCCGGAGCGTACGGGCGTAGTGCCTCCTGCAGACGTAGACGTGATCCTCGTGGCTCCCAAGGGTAGCGGCACATCGCTCCGCACTATGTTTCTGGAGGGTCGCGGCCTGAACTCAAGCTATGCCATCGAGCAGGACTATACAGGCAAGGCTCTCGAGCGCACTCTTGCCCTCGCGATCGGCATCGGCTCCGGCTATATCTTCGAGACAACTTTCAAGCGTGAGGCCTACAGCGACTTGACGGGCGAACGCGGCAGCCTGATGGGTGCGATCCAGGGTCTTTTCCTTGCCCAGTATGAGGTTCTCCGCGAGAACGGACATACTCCCTCCGAGGCATTCAACGAGACTGTCGAGGAGCTGACCCAGTCGCTCATGCCGCTCGTAGCCAAGAATGGCATGGACTGGATGTATGCCAACTGCTCCACTACCGCTCAGCGCGGCGCGCTCGACTGGATGACTCCTTTCCGCGACGCCATCAAGCCAGTGATGCAGAAACTCTACAAGAGTGTGGCCGACGGCATAGAGGCCCAGAACTCCATCGACTCCAACTCAAAGCCCGACTATCGCGAAGGTCTTGAGAAGGAACTCAAGGCTCTCAGAGAGAGCGAGATGTGGCAGGCTGGCACTACAGTGCGCAGCCTACGTCCCGAGGGAAACTGATTAATGCATTGTGAATTATGAATTAAGAATTCAAGATGGGAGCTGGAAGACCGGTTCCCATTTTTCTTTCAGATATCTCTATCTTCATGTCGTCGTAGAGGCCGCGGTCGATGAAGCTCTGAAGGAGAGTAGGGCCCCCCTCTACCATAAGGGAGGTGACACCTTCCTTATATAGCTCGCTCATCTGGGCCTCGAGGTCGCGGCGTGGCTCGATGCGTCGCGGCGCACGTCCCGGCCAGTAGCGGCAGTCGAGGCGCGGACGGTCGATCTCGAGGGTGTTTTTGCCGACCATTATGGCGTCGACCATAGATCGGCGACGGTGCATCCAGACCGATGAAACTGGTGTTGAGAACATTACCGGATACGGGCGCCCGTCTTCTCCGACGCCTGCCATGAATCCATCGGCGCTCTGTGCCCATTTCAGCTGAATCCAGGGGCGGCGCAGGCGATGGGCGGTCAGAAACCTGACGTTCAAGGCATCGCACTCCTCGCGGAGAACATTCTCGGTCACCTCCACGCCTGCTTCACGCAGCATCCTGATGCCGCGCCCCGATACTTCCGGGAAGGGATCGGCGCTTCCGACGGCCACCCTCGGAATGCCCGTGTCGATGATGAGGCTGGCGCACGGAGGAGTCTTGCCGTAATGGGAACACGGCTCGAGAGTGACGTAGATCGTGGAGTCGGCGAGCAGGTGTCTGTCTGATTCCAAGACAGACCTCACTGCGCATACCTCGGCATGAGGGCCGCCGTAGCGGTGATGGTAGCCTTCGCCTATGATGCGGCCGTCTGCCGCGACAATGACGGCTCCTACCATAGGGTTCGGGGAGACGAGTCCTTCCCCAAGGCGGGCGAGCTGCAGGGCTCGACGCATGAATCTTTCTTCTATATGCATGTGTGGGTTTGTTTTTATGCAAAGTTAGGGAAAAAAGCTGATAATTGCAAACTGACTCCTATAGCCGCCGTATCGGCCCTGGGACTTAAAAGTTGTTAAAAATGGATAGATTGGGGGTCGGATGGCGAAAAAAGTTGGGTGAGTATTAGGGAATATTTGGCAAATAATGTTAATTTTGCAAGTTGAAACTACGCGCATCTGCGATAAAAACATATGCTTGTGAACTTAAAGAATTCATTATTAGGTGGTTTGGTGCTTACAACATGCCTTATGACACTGATAGGCACCCTGTCGTCGTGCAATAAGAAGAGCGATACTGACGAGGAAATCTATATGCCGGCTTCCTCTGTGGCTATCACCAGCTTCAGCCTGAAGCCCAAGAGCGGATCTAAATTGAAGATAGACTCCGTCTTCTTCTCCATCGACCTCAACCGCGGGGTGATATTCAATGCTGACTCCCTGCCGGTAGGCACAGACGTCACGAAACTGGTGCCTGTGATCAGCTACACCAGTTCGGCTTCCGCCGTCACCCTGACGCAGACAGGCGGCAAATACACCGGAGAGATCGACTATAAGAAGAATCCCTCAGATTCCGTCGACTTCTCTGGCAAGGTGGTGCTGAAGATCACCGCCGAAGACAAGACCACTACGCGCTCCTACGATATAAAGGTCAACGTGCATAAGGTGTATCCCGATTCCATGATGTGGGATCGTCTGGCTGTCACTCCCATGCCTTCGCGCCTCGGACATCCGAAGGTGCAGAAGACCGTTGGATACAGGGATACGTCTTACAGCCTCATAAAGGAGGCTGATGACAGCTATACGCTTGCCGTAGCCACCGACCTTCTGGCCGGAGAATGGGACAAGCTGACACCTGCGCTAGATTTCGAGCCCGACGTAAGGACCTTACATGCCGGCGGATCCACGCTTTATCTTCTTGATACGGCGGGAACGCTGCATACTTCTGCCGACGGCCTCGCTTGGGACAACACCGGAGCCACCTGGGTCAACATCATAGGCGAGTATGGCGACGTGATGCTCGGCATCCGTAGCGAGGGAGGTCAGCTCATGCACACCTGCTGGCCGGCCGATGCAGGTTATGCCGAGGCGCCCGTGAGTCCGGACTTCCCCGTAGTGGAGTACTCTGACTTCGTTCAGTTCAGCAACCGCTGGACTACCCTCCCCATCGGCTTCCTGGCCGGCGGACGATGCGTCGATGGTTCCTACTCCTCGGCAGCATGGGGCTTTGACGGCGACCACTGGGCCGTGCTGTCGGAAGGCATGCTTCCGTCCATAGCCGGAGCTACGATCGTGCCTTACTACGTCTACCGCAAGACAAACTCCTCTCTCGTGCAGACGGAATTCTCCGTTTGGATGCTGCTCGGCGGCCAACTCTCCGACGGTACCTTCAACCCTACGGTCTTCGCTTCATATGACAACGGAGTGAACTGGTATGAAGTAGACAAGCAGATGCAGCTTCCCGATTATTTCCCCGGACTCATGAATCTCGACGGTTTCACGGTAGAGTGGCCCAAGCATGCCTCTCTCTCCGGCAACTGGACAGAGACTCCGAGCCGCGGGCTTCCGGGCTTGGCGCGCGTGAAATATGAAGTGGAAGACTATGAAGTGTACTGGGACTGCCCATATATCTACATATTCGGTGGTGAGACCGTCGACGGAAAGCTCAACGACGAGATATGGCGTGGAGTGCTCAACCGCCTGACGTTCATCCCCCAGTTCTAAGTTGCGATGAAGAAGGGTGTCCTCCTCATACTGCTTGCCTCGCTCTATGCCGGAGCCTCTCAGAAGGCCCTGGCACAGGAAGACTACCGGTTTGACGCCGGGGGCGGCATCGGCATGACGGGGTATCTCGGCGACGCCAACACCGCAAGCCTATGGAGCCATCCGGGAGCCGACGGGATGCTTCTCTTCCGCTACATCCGGAATCCGAGGATAGCCTTCAAGACCGGACTCTACGTAGGCACACTCTCCGGCGACACGGAAGACATGACAGACGTGCTTCCCGACGCGGCGCAGTTCAAGTTCTCGACCACCTTCTTCGAGCTGAGCGAGATGTTTGAGTTCAATTTCTTCAACTACGGGATGGGAGAGCGCTATAGGAAACTGAAGAGATGGAGCCCCTACATCACCGGAGGTGTCGGCGCGACTGTCTGGACCACAGACGGCTATACGGGAGCGGCGTTCACGCTTCCGTTCGGAATCGGGGCGAAATATAAGATCAACCGAAGGCTCAACCTCGGGCTTGAATTCCTGATGAAGAAGACCTTCTCCGACCGCCTTGACGGCCGGGCCCTCTCCGACCCTCACTCCATAAAGTCGGGTTTTGCAAAAAACACCGACTGGTACTCAACACTGACGGTGACGCTTAGCTATGAATTCTCGAAGCGGTGCGCCACATGCAACTACAAAGAATAACAATGAATCCTGAGATGGAAACACTTGAAGACATACTTGGCAGACTTGACATGAAGCGTATACCGCGGCATGTGGCCATGATCATGGACGGCAACGGCCGGTGGGCCAAAAACCGCGACAAGGTGCGCAGCGACGGCCACTACGAAGGGATCACGAGCGTCCACAATGTCACCGCCCTTTCGTCAGACCTCGGCATGGAGTATCTGACGCTCTACGCCTTCAGCACCGAGAACTGGAACAGGCCGAAGGAAGAGGTGGACACCTTGATGACCATCATAGGCTGGGCTATAGCCAGAGAACTGCCTGAACTTCTGCGCAACAACGTAAGGATCAATCTTCTGGGCGACATAGAGAGGGTCCCGGAAGGCCCCCGCGCCGAGCTCTACGACTCACGCGACAGGACGGCCCACTGCACGGGACTTCAGCTCAACATCTGCATAAGCTATTCATCAAGATGGGAGATTTCCGAGGCTGCCCGCAGGCTGGCGCGCGAGGCAGCTGAAGGGAAGCTGGATCCCGATGCCATTGACGAGAAGGTCTTCGCCGATCATCTCGCTACGGCGGGAATGCCCGACCCCGATCTCCTTATCCGAACGGGAGGGGAGGAACGCATCAGCAACTATCTGCTCTGGCAGATAGCCTACAGTGAACTCTACTTCACTCCCACGCTCTGGCCCGACTTCGGCAAGAAGGAATATGCCGAAGCTCTCCTTGACTACCAGCAGCGTGAGCGCCGCTTCGGCAAGACTTCGGAGCAGGTGGCGCAGTGATAACCTCCAACCCCACAACTCAACAACTCAACAACAAGCATATGACTTTGACAAGAACGCTAAGACGGATCATGCTTGCGGTAGCCTCGGTGGCCGCCACGATACCCGTACTCGCACAGACACCCGCCAACGACACGATATACAACCCCGACATCATATACACCCCGATACCCAAGGTCTACGAGATCGCCGGAATCAAGGTGACGGGAGTGCCTGATGTGGAAGACTACGTCATTATCGGATATTCGGGCCTGACAGTAGGCGAGCGTGTGGAGATTCCGGGCGAGGCCATCTCCACGGCAGTGAAGCGTTTCTACAGGCAGGGCCTTTACTCGAAAGTAGAGATCAATCTCGAGAAGACGGTAGGCGACAAGGCATGGCTTGAGATCTCTCTCAAGCAGCAGCCGCGCATGGCCGAGATCCGCTTCACCGGAGTGAAGGGAGGCGAGAAGAAGGACCTTCTGGAGCGTCTTGGCGTGGAGAAAGGTCAGCAACTGACTCCCAACATCGTGGCCCGTATAGTTCAGGTTGTGAAGCAATACTACAGCGACAAGGGTTTCAAGAACGTCAATGTCACATCCTCTCAGCAGCCCGACCTCTCTCAGGAAAATTATGATTATCTGACCATCAACGTCGACCGCCAGAACAAGGTGAAGGTTCACAAGATCTACATCAACGGCAACAATGTCCTTTCCGACCGCAAGGTGAAGAACGCCATGAAGAAGACCAACGAGAACCATGACATCCTAAACCTCTTCAAGCAGAAGAAATTCGTAGATTCAGACTATGCCGACGACAAGATCCGGATCATAGAGAAATATAACGAGCTCGGCTATCGCGACGCAGAAATCGTGAGCGACTCGATAGTGAAATATGACGACAAGGAGATAGACATCTATCTGACCGTAGACGAGGGAAACCGCTACTATATAAAGGATATCAACTGGGTCGGAAATACCCTCTATTCGTCAGACTACCTCCAGCAGATACTCGGTATGTATCCCGGGGATGTCTACAACCAGAAACGCCTCAACAAGCGAACGTCGGATGACGATGACGCCGTATCGGCCTATTATCTTGACCGCGGCTACCTCTTCTTCCATCTCGTGCCGATCGAGCAGCATGTTGAGGGCGACAGCATCTCTCTGCTCATGAGTGTTTTCGAAGGACAGCCTGCTAAGATCAACAAGGTCGTCATCAACGGCAACGACCAGCTGTATGAAAAGGTGATCCGCCGTGAGCTCCGCGTAAAGCCTGGCGACCTCTTCTCTAAGACAGCGCTGATGAATTCTGCGCGTGAGATCGCAGCCTCCGGGCACTTCGATCCGGAGACGATGGGCGTGAACCCGATTCCGAACGACGCGGACGGCACGGTTGATATCGTGTTCGACCTCGAGCAGAAGGCCAACGACAAGGTGCAGCTCTCTCTCGGCTGGGGACAGACGGGCGTCACCGGGCAGGTGGCACTCTCATTCTCCAATTTCTCAATCAAGAATCTCTTCAATCCGTCGAGCTATCGCGGCATCATCCCGCGCGGCGACGGACAGACCTTCTCGATATCGGCCCAGACCAACGCCAAATACTATCAGAGCTACAACATAAGCTTCTTCGACCCTTGGCTTGGCGGCAAGCGCCCCAACTCATTCTCCTTCTCGGTAGACTACAGCCGTTCGACAGGCGTCAACAGCCGTTTCTACTCCAACCAGTGGGCCAACGCCTATTCGATGATGAATCCATATATCAACGGAAGCTACGGCTACAACAGCCAGTATTATTATCAGAACGCCTACGACCCGAACAAAGTGCTCCAGCTGGCCGGTGTCTCGGCGGCATACGGCTCGCGTCTGACGTGGCCCGACGATTTGTTCCAGTTCCAGGTGTCGCTCGCCTACCGCTGGTATTACCTCAAGAACTGGGACTACCTCCGCTTCATGAACACCGGTTCGGCCAACTCCATAGTGCTCGGACTTATGCTCAGCCGCAACACGACGGATCAGCCAATCTATCCTCGCAACGGCTCGAGCTTCCTGCTCAGCCTGCAGATGACTCCGCCATGGACCAAGCTGCGCAAGGGTCACGACTGGGAGAAACTTTCGCAGGAGGCTGCCAAGTATGATGTCAAGGCTCAGGCCGAGCTTTACAAATGGATAGAATACTGGAAATTGAAGTTCCAGGCCAAGACATTCACTCCGCTCTCCGATCCGGAAGGCAACTGGACGCTCGTCATGATGACGAAGGCTGACTTCGCGCTGCTCGGTTCCTACAACAAATATGTCAAGTCTCCATTCGAGACCTTCTATTTCGGCGGCGACGGCATGACGGGCAGCTATACCTATGCCACTGAGACAGTGTCGATGCGCGGTTATGAGAACGGCCAGTTCACCCCGAACTACTACGAGGCCTACGCCTACTCTAAGTTCACCTTCGAGCTCCGCTTCCCCTTCATGCTGCAGCCTAACACCACGATCTTCGCGCTTGCCTTCGCGGAGGCGGGCAACGCCTGGACCGATATCAAGGACTTCGCACCCTTCAACCTCAAGCGCTCGGCCGGAGTCGGCATTCGCCTCTATCTCTCCATGCTCGGCTTCCTCGGCATCGACTGGGGCTATGGCTTCGATAAGGTGTGGGGACGACGCGGCGGAGGCAACCTTCACTTTGTGCTGGGACAGGAGTTCTAAGCGCCTTTAAACTTTAAGAGGGCTATTTTGTCTTTAAAATAGTATGAACTTTTAAAATAGGAATAACATGAAGAAACTTATCATATCGCTGGCGGTAGTGGTTTTCGCCGCAGTAGGAGCCTTCGCCCAGAAGTTCGCGCTCGTAGACATGGACTACATCCTGCGTAACGTGCCGAGCTATGAGATGGCCAACGAACAGCTCAACCAGGTGTCGCAGCGATGGGAGCGTGAGGTCACCGAGCTCTCCAAGGAAGCTGAGACCATGTATAAGAACTATCAAGCCGAGATGATCTTTCTGACCGACGACCAGAAGAAGAGCCGCGAGGAGGAACTCGTGGCGAAGGAAAAGCAGGTGACTGATCTGCGCTACAAATACTTCGGTCCGGAAGGAGAGCTTTTCAAGAAGCGTCAGAGCCTCATGAAGCCGATTCAGGAAGATGTCTACAACGCCGTCAAGGCAGTATGCGAGGAGAAGGGTTATCAGGTGGTCTTCGACCGTGCTTCGTCGCAGAGCATCGTCTTCGCCTCTCCGAAGATCGACGTGAGCAATGAAGTGCTCGCAAAACTGGGATATTCGAAATAAAGGAAACAAACAATAACAAATAAAACCAACAAAGAAAGAAATGATCAAGAAAGTACTTTTAGTCATCGCGCTCATCTGCCCGATGCTTCTCTCTGCCCAGACCCTTAAGATCGGTCTCGTAGACCTGGGCTCAGTCCTTCAGGCTATGCCTGACTATACGAAAGCTATGAATCAGATCAAGGAAGTTAGCGACAAGTATCAGGCGGAATATCAGAAACTCGGCGAAGAAATGAACCGTCAGATGACTGAGTTCCAGAATATGTCGGAAAATGAGCTTCCCGCCATCAAGGAGCGCAAGGCTCGCGAGATAAGCGATTATCAGCAGAAGATCCAGCAGTTTGAGCAGTCCGCATCTCAGGATCTCCAGAAGATGCAGAACGACCTCATGGCTCCTATCACTCAGACTATAAGCCAGGCTGTGGAAAGTGTCGGGCTCGAGGGTGGCTTCTCCCTCATCCAGATGTATGACCCGCAGCTCACCCTTTATCACGCAGCTCCCGTAGAGGACATCACGGAGACTGTAAAGGCCAAGCTGGGTATTAAATAAGAATGAGTCAGGATAGGTGTTCAGCAGACACTATGAATGATAAGAACGCATATGAAATGGCGGAGGCTGAGGCTTCCGCCATTTCGTTAGGACCGATAGGGGTGTTCGATTCAGGCTACGGAGGGCTCACTATCCTCCGGGAACTGCGTAAGACACTTCCTGATTACGACTATCTCTATCTCGGCGACAACGCCCGCGCACCCTACGGCTCACGGAGTTTCGAGGTGATCTACCGCTATACGCTCGAGGCCGTCAGGGAACTATTCTCGCGTGGCTGCCCGCTCGTTATCCTCGCCTGCAACACGGCCTCTGCCAAGGCTCTGCGCACCATCCAGCAGCGGGATCTTCCCGCAATCGATCCTACGCGGAGGGTGCTGGGCGTCATACGTCCCACAGTGGAGATTCTCGACAAGGTTTCGAAGACAGGACACATAGGTGTGCTCGGAACTCCGGGCACTGTGGCGAGCGAATCGTATGTGATTGAGACAAAAAAACTATTTCCGGATATGGAGGTAGCGCAGCAGGCGTGTCCTCTATGGGTGCCTATCGTTGAGAATTCCGAGGCAGATGGAGAGGGTGCCGACTATTTCGTCAGGAAATATATCGATTCGCTTATGGCGAAGGATTCCGAGATAGACACCTTCGTGCTCGGATGCACTCACTATCCTCTGCTCATCGACAAGATCCGCCGGTATTCCCCGGAGGGAATACGTATACTTGAGCAGGGACATCTTGTGGCGGAGTCACTTAAAGACTATCTGCGGCGCCACCCGGAGATGGAGCGTAGGCTGAGCAAAGGGGGGGGGGCGGAATTCCTGACGAGCGAGAATCCGGAGAAATTCGATGCGTTGGCGTCGTTGTTCACCCACTGCGGAGTAAGGTCGCGGCGATGTGCACTTGACTGAACATTACAGAAATGGAAAAGAAAAACATGAAGGAAGACACGGCAACGAGACTTGCTGCACTCGACGCGCGGATCTCGGCTGCCGGGGCCGACGAGGAAGCGCTAATAGAGCGCGGGCGTCTATACTGGGCCTTGGGCAGGCGCAGCGAGGCCATAGGCGACTATCTGGCTGCGCAGCGTATCAATCCCTCGGGGAAGGCCACGCAGCTTCTGAAGGCTACCTACGAGATACTGGACTTCTATAACAAAGACCTCTACAATCCTTAGTACACTGCTTTTATGGGAAATCATAGTTCCCAGGGGAAGAACATGGGCACCTGCACGGCCTTCGGTCGCTGTGCGGGTGCGTGCTTTTTCTGGGGATAGAGCATTATGCGGCGTTCACGGGTCCAGCCGCGGTCGTGGTTTCTGACATAGACAACTGCGAGCCCGCGCATTCCGCGCGCGCGGCGGCGGAGATCTCCCATGAGGTCCGTCATGTCGGCTACCTGGCGGGTTTCATACTGCAGGACGCACTGGCCGTCGATCATAAGGCGCACCGACATGCGGTCGCCATAGCTCATGAGGGAATCTGCGCGTCCTACAGCGACGCGGCGTACGGTGCGGGAGGTGTAGATCGGTGCTCCGGAGTAGCCGGAGGAATAATACGTACTGTTTGTCATATCCTTGGCTTTTTTGCGTAGGGCTCCCTGGGAACCCTTCAGACTTTTACTTTTCCGCAAAGTTAACCGGAATGACTGCCTATTTTGAACAGTGTGTTGTTAAATGATGTTAATGAGTTGATTTTTTTTGATAAAAACGATAAGGCTTCGCGGATCTGATCCGCGAAGCCTTATGCAATCGTACAGGAAATGGGACTCGAACCCACACAGCCCGCAAAGGCCAGGAGATTTTAAGTCTCCCGTGTCTACCATTCCAC
>JAIDTS010000177.1 GCA_029060585.1 Muribaculaceae bacterium | reverse complement strand
GTTTCTGTCAGGCATTCGTGCTTGAGCTCTGGCGTAACCTCGGCCCTGACCGCGACGTGCCTGCAGGCGATATAGGTGTAGGTGGCCGTGAGGTAGGTTATATGTACGGAATGTATAAGAAACTCGCTCGCGAGAATACAGGCACTTTCACTGGCAAGGGCCTCAGCTTCGGCGGAAGCCGTCTGCGTCCTGAGGCTACCGGCTATGGTGCCATCTATTTCGTGCAGAATGTGCTTAAGAAAATCTGGGGCGAGGATCTCGCAGGCAAGACTATCGCTATCTCAGGCTTCGGTAACGTGGCGTGGGGTGCCGCCAAGAAGGCGACTGCTCTCGGAGCGAAGGTTGTGACGATTTCAGGTCCTGACGGTTATGTCTACGATCCCGCCGGTCTCGACGACGAGAAGATCGAATATCTGCTCGAACTTCGTGCATCGGGCAACGATATCGTGGAGCCCTACGTTGAGATGTTCCCCGGCGCAACATTCTACGCAGGCAAGAAACCTTGGGAGCAGAAGGTAGACATCGCCCTTCCTTGCGCTACCCAGAACGAGCTCAACGGTGAGGATGCCATGCAGCTCATCGCAAACGGCGTTCAGCTCTGCGCTGAGGTCAGCAACATGGGTTGTACTCCCGAAGCTATCGACGCATTCATCGCCAACAAGACCGTTTATTGCCCCGGAAAGGCTGTCAACGCTGGTGGTGTAGGAGTCTCTGGCCTTGAGATGAGCCAGGACGCTGAGCATCTACAGTGGAGCGCCGAGGAAGTCGACCAGCGCCTCCACACCATGATGAGCGACATTCACAACGCTTGCGTGGAGCACGGCACTCAGCCCGACGGCTACATCAACTACATGAAGGGTGCCAACATCGCAGGCTTCCTGAAGGTTGCCGACGCCATGATGGCACAGGGCATCATCTAAAGCCCTGGTAAGGGCGGACTGCTCGTGAGTCCGCTTTACCGGTTTATGAATTGATACTATCGGGACGCACCATCGGTGCGTCCTTTTTTATCCTTTTTTGCGATTTTTCTTGTGTGATTCCGAAAAAAGTATTAACTTTGCATTCACATTCGCCAGCCACTATAGCTTAGTTGGTAGAGTATCTCATTCGTAACGAGAAGGTCGTGGGTTCGAGTCCCACTAGTGGCTCCAAAAACAAAGGCTTCGGAATCTTTTGATTCCGAAGCCTTAATTTTTATGAGAATTGAGAATTGGAAATGGAGAATTGTACTGAAATTCTCAATTCTCCATTCTCAATTCTCAATTATTTGATACGGAAGTGTTCCCCCGTCTCCTTGACGATGTTTTCGTAGTATTTCTTGTCATAGCCGGGCCATTCCGGAGATGCCGGAAGCCCGTAGGCATTGCGCTTGAAGCTTCCGTCTTCGTTCTGCTTCTTCACGTTGCCGTCGAGAAATTTCACCATCAGGAACTCTGCGAGCTGACGGTAGCAGTCTGTCGATTCCTTGGCGATCGCCGCTGCCTCTATGTTGACGAGTGTCGTCAGCTCTCCCATCATTCCCGCCTCTGCAAGTGGAAGAAGTTGCTCCTCCGACGCGTGGCGCGAGTCGCGGTATTTCTCCTCCAGTCCGTTCTGCACTTTCCTGATGTCCGGAATCATGAGGTCGTATCGGTTGTAGGCCTGGTTGGCCACCCAGTTGTTCATCCAGAAGTTGGAGTTCATATCGAATTCATAGAGGTCGCCGACCGTAAACTGCATCGGCACTTGTGTCAGTGAGCAATAAAGGGGCATGTAGACGCAGGTGTTGGTGTCGTCAGTACCGAACCAGAACACTCCGCCTACGGCATCTGGAAGCCAGGAGCGGCTCTGTGAGATGAAGCTCCAGCCTGTCTGCTGGGTAGCGGTAGCACGCTCCATGCAGTAGGTCTTCCCGTCTACCTCATACGACATCGGTCGCCAGCGGTAAGGCACATGGTTTGGTCCTGCGCCTACATCCTGAGTCATATCGAGAGGTGTCCCCTCGAAATGGTCGCGCATACAGTCCTGCATATCCTTGAGCGAGATCTTTCTGTCGGGAACTACGTAGAGCGGCATTGGATCATTGCTTTCTCCCGATATCCATGAATAATACTTGTCGAGGCTTGGATCAAACTTCCTCATGAATGCCCATGCGCGAGCGTCGCAGCTGCGGCGTGTAGCGGCGTCATGCACGCAATAAGCGTCGGCAAAGGAGAAATCTGAGTCTTTACCGGAAAAATAGCCGCGTTTGCGCGCGAATTCAATCATGTCTTTCGAATAGCGAACGTTTTTCTTGTCCTTGAGGTCTACCTGACGGATACGTGGCTCGTTGGCGTGGGCGCAGATAGCGTCGTCGGGAATACGCACAGCAATCCATACTGCCCCTTTCTCTGCCCCTTTGCCGATCATGTCCATCACCCACACTTCGTTCTTGTCGGCGATGGTGAAGGATTCTCCTTCAGAGGCATAACCGTA
>JAIDTS010000176.1 GCA_029060585.1 Muribaculaceae bacterium | reverse complement strand
AAATAACTTCTTTTAATAGGAAATATTTGGGAGAATGAATGGAATTTGTTAATTTTGCACTTTGAAAAAGTAACATTCGGTCCATTCGACATAAGTTACCTTCCAATAAAAGGAAATGAAATTTATCGATACAATAAAAGCATTATAAAAATGAGAAAGAACATTGTAGCCGGCAACTGGAAAATGAACACCACGCTTGACGAAGGTGTAGAACTTGCCGATGCTGTCAACAGCGCCCTGAAGGCTAAGAAAGCCAACTGCGAAGTAGTGATCTGTGTTCCCTTCACTCATCTGACTTCCGTACACGGAGTCATCGACGCCGATCTTCTCGGACTTGGCGCAGAGAACTGCTCCGAGCACGAAAGCGGCGCATACACAGGCGAAGTTAGCGCCCCCATGGTAAAGAGCACAGGCGCTACCCACGTCATCCTCGGCCACAGCGAACGTCGCCAGTATTTTGGCGAAACCAACGAGCAGCTTCTTGCCAAGACCAAGCTTGCGCTCGCCAACGGCCTCACCCCTATCTTCTGCGTAGGCGAAGTGCTTGAAGAGCGTGAGAACGGAACCTACAACGATGTAGTAGCCGGCCAAGTAGAGGCTCTTTTCAGCCTTTCACCCGAAGACTTCTCTAAGATCGTCATCGCATACGAGCCCGTATGGGCAATCGGTACCGGCAAAACTGCTACCGCTGAGCAGGCTCAGGACATGCATGCACATATCCGCGGCGTGATCGCAGCAAAATACGGCAAGGAACTCGCCGACAATACCTCTATTCTCTACGGCGGAAGCTGCAAGCCCTCCAATGCGAAGGAACTCTTTGCAAAGCCTGACGTAGACGGCGGTCTCATCGGCGGCGCAGCCCTTAAGGCAGATTCCTTCATGGGCATCGTAGAGGCTTTCGACTGATCAAGACGAAAAAAACAAAATCCTGACTGATGACTAAAAGATTCAGGACATACATCAAGACACTCATCCCGGCAGCAATGCTGACGGGATGGGTTCTTCCTGTCTTTGCAGACGGACCGGACTATGAGAATATAGTCGAGCGCATCGAAGCTGAATCAAACGGAAACGTCATCATAGATATAGATGAGGAAGTGCTTGACAAGATACTGACAGATCCAGGAGTCGCGGTAAGGAAAAAAGAAAGTAAGGATCCGAACGCACAACGCTACGGTTTCCGCATCCAGGTCTTCAGTGATGGCAGAAACCAAAGCTCCCTCGAGGCGCGTGCCAAGGCACGTGGCAACGCGATTGTCGCAAGATTTCCCAAGTATCGTGGACAGGTATATACATACTCAAGCGCCCCAAACTGGTATACAAGAATCGGCAACTTCCGCAATGAGGAGGATGCCAGGCAGGCTCTCGACGAGCTGAAGCGTAGCTTTCCGAGCTTCAGTTCGGAGATGCGGGTCGTGAGATCTAAGATTTATGTCAGATGATGAAGATAGACCACGATGAGAAACTGATAGCAGAGATTGCGGGCCACTACCGCGAGATTCTCAGGCTAATCGGAGAGGACCCTGAAAGAGAGGGTCTTCTCAAGACTCCGGAACGTGCAGCAAAAGCACTTGTAGACATCACGCAAGGCTATCGCCAGAATCCACTTGAGATAGCCCGGAAAGCGATATTCGAGCATGCCGGTTCAAAGATAGTAATCGTGAAAGACATCGAGTTCTACAGCATGTGCGAGCACCATATCCTACCTTTCTTCGGAAAGATAACGATAGGATACATTCCCAAGGGGAAGATGATAGGACTTTCGAAACTTGCAAGGATAGTCGAATCATTCGCGCGCCGGCTTCAGGTGCAGGAACGCCTGACTGCCCATGTCTGCTCCCTTCTTGCCGAGGCTATGCCTACCGAAGGGGTAATAGTGGCCTGCAATGCCGAGCATCTATGCATGAAGATGCGCGGTGTAGAGAAACAAGACAGCTCTACTACGACATTTGACTATTGCGGACGATTCGAAACAGAGCCGGCGCTACGCGATGAATTCATGCGACTCATCAACTGCTAATTTCAAACATATCCTTAGTTATGCTTAAAATAATCAGTCTTGTGTTCGTAGGTCTGGAGCTTCTCCTGTTCTTTTTCGAGTCAGATCTATTCCGTTGGAACGATAAGCCACCCAAGGATCGAGAGCACGATAAATTTAAGTATTAGGCCCCATTTCAAAAAAACGGGGCCTTTATTAAGCTCATTGACGGAGAATCTCACTGATCCTGGCGACGCTAAGTCCACGACGCCGTGCATAATCCTCAATCTGGTCTGCACCTAAGCTGCCGATCAAGAAGTATCTTGAATCGGGATTCGCGATATAGAGTCCGCTTACAGTGGAAGAGGGAGACATGGCACCGTTTTC
>JAIDTS010000175.1 GCA_029060585.1 Muribaculaceae bacterium | reverse complement strand
TGACATTAGTATGCTTTATTATTACTATAGAAAAATTTCCTGTCAATCTTTATGTGTTGGTGATGATTAAGTTCTTTAATATTTTACCCTTTTTAATGTCTTCTCGACGATTAATATGTACTGAGAGTTGTATTTTTATGATTATGTCTCTTGTAATGGATCGATTGTTCTTCCCTGATACAAGATTAAGTCTACTGGTCAGTGCGCTATCGGTAATAATCCTTTCATTTATTCTTAAGATTTATCTTCAGTATAGCAGAAAGCGACTTTTCTTTACTTGTAAGAAAATCGCAAATGAGAACAATAAATGTTACGCAATAAATAAGGAGGTTGATATCTTCATAATAACAATAATACTATTAACAATGTTAGGTGTTTTTTTATCTTGTCAGTAGAAAGATAAAGACAAGCATTATTATTCCACAAGAGATTAATAGGGGCAAAGTTGCAGGATTTGAGAATAAACGACAGGATAACTCAGACAATATTAATTCTATTTTTAATGATTATAAATAGAATAGTAGATGTTTCAATAGCAGGTGTAAACTTCTATTACGCCGACTGGACAGGCACGAAGCTCTACAACGGCTCGGTCAGCGCGATGACGTGGACTATGGGAACTGATACCAAGGTTCGCGGATACAAGTACACCTACAACGGCTACGGCTGGCTCACCTCGGCCGATTACGGCGAGGGGACCTCGCTTACCACAAACAAGGACCGATATACGGAGAAGTCCACGGCCTTCACGGAAAACGGAGGCATCAAGGCACTACAGCGCCACGGCCTCACGGCCATGGGAACCTACGGCATGGTTGACAACCTCAGGATGACATACAAAGGCAACCGAGTTGCAGGTATAACCGACGCCGCTCCTGTTGTCACGCAGAACGGAAGTATGGACTATCCGGGAGGAACCTTGACAAGGGGAATGGCATATAACGCTTTCGGAGCGCTTGTTTCCGATGCAGGACGCCGCATAACCGACATAAGCTACGACAATTCTGGCGATCCTCTCGAGATAAGCTACGGCAACGGAGGCAGCACACAGAACGTCTACTCGGCGACAGGCGAGAAGCTGAAAGCGACGCATACTGTTGGCATCTCCAGCGCGTCAGGATCTTCATTGATGAAAAAGACCGTCGCCTATCACGGTCCTGTCGTATATAGCGGCAGCAAGGTCGACATGGTCCTCTTCCCCGGAGGCTACGCGACCGTGGAGGGCGGCGTGACATTCCATTACTACACCCAGGATTACCTCGGCAATAACCGAGCCGTTATCAATGGCTCGACAGGTGCTGTAGAGCAGACTGTTGCATACTATCCTTACGGCGCCGTCATAGCCGACCTCGGAACGGCGGTTACATCCGGTCAGCCATTCAAGTTCGGAGGGAAAGAGCTCATCGCTACTAACGGCATCAACGAATACGACTTCGAAGCCCGCAACTACTATCCTGCAGTCCCGGGCTTCACAAAGCCTGATCCGATGGCGGAGAAGTATACCTGGCTCTCTCCCTATCTCTACTGCTCCAACAATCCGGTGAATCTTGTGGATTTGGATGGACGGGAATGGAGGGCAATAATATCGAGTTCTGGATATTATGTTGATTTTTCATGGATTGAATCCAAGGATGCTAGAGATGAGAACGGTGAATTGCTACCATATCATTACGAGCAGGCCATCCTCTTTACAGCTGAAGGTAAAGACGGTAAAACATTCGATAAGGAAAGTCAATTCAATATGGGTTCGTCAACAGCTGTAGTATATAAGGCTGATGGAACTACGGAGGAGTTTGATGCCTGCACATATCCATCGGATGTGGATAAGTATGCCACCGTTCCTGAAGGTCAATATGAAGCAAAGGTAGGAAAACATAAGAATACATACGCCGCATTAAGACTGAGTGACATTGATACACAAAACTTTTCAGATAATTCCATAGAGTTAGGAAAACCTAATCCGGCAAATCCTAATACTACAAAGGCTAAAGGTATAAACATACATAAGCCCGGTCTGCAAAATTTAACTGGAATGACTCGATCCAAACAAGCTATTTCTCAAGGATGCCTGCTGATAAGTAGGAAGCAATGGAACCAGTTTATAACAATATTTGACAATGCCAACCAAAGGAATAATCTGATAGGCGTAATCGTACTTAGACCATAGTTTCATATGAAAGGAATATTTACTAAAATTCAATCATTAAAGCATAGTTTTGCTGTTTTGCTTAGTTTATTTATTTATACAGAAGACTCGATTCACGCTAGCGATCAATGTGACCTATATGAAGAACTTGCTAACATCGGAACAATTCTGGATATCAATAATCTAAATAAATTGAATGAAACAGGTGAGAAAATAGGTCTATGGTTAGAGAGTGACGGAAGCTTCATTTATATTACCAGTTATACATCAGGAAAGAAAAACGGTATAGAAAAAATATTTCACAAAAACGACCGAAAGGTCAAGTTGTACGGAATATCAATCTACTCCAGCAATGAATTGAAATCATATATTCTTTTCCATGATAATGGAATGCCGGTTGGCGTAGTCTACGACATAACGGCCATCGATTCTTTAGTCTGTTATCCTGAAAATTGGTCAGAGGGTCACATTTTTCCTTATTTAGGATACTGTCAGGATTTTAATGAAAAAAATGGGAACCTTATGGCTGAAGGTTATATGATCTTTGGGGAGGACATGGAATTAGATTGTGAAAGAGTTGGGCTATGGAATATCTACTCTCAAGACGGCTCCATAAATATCAAAGACTATGGAGGTTTCAAAACAGAGGCCGCCGGAATATCTATAAATTCAAGCAAAATCCTTTACTATTTTATCAAGGAGCATAAAAACAATAATGATTCTCTTAAATAATTCTCTTAAATAATTCTCTTAAATAAAATGAGTATTACAAAACTTCAATACGACACAAAGGACTACCTGGACAACAACCGAGCCGTAATCAACGGCGCATCAGTTTTCTTTTCGCAAAAGCACTACGCAAAACGCGCTACGCAATTCCCTACGGTGCCGTAATAGTCTACCTTGGCACTAATCCGACTTCGCAGCAGTACAAATTCGGCGGCAAGGAGCTGATAACCTCAAACGGCATCAACGAGTACGACTTCGGCGCCCGCAACGACTATCCGGCCGTCCCAGCCTTCACCCGTATCGACCCATTTTGCGAGGATACAGAATGGCTTTCTCCCTATCTTTATTGTGGGAACAATCCTGTGAATGCCATTGATCCTGACGGGAGAAGAACATTTGTAAATGATTTAGGGGTGGTCGCTATAAAGTTATAGGAGGAGTTCTTGATGAAGTTTATATGATGTGAGTGGATTATTTCAAATATAGGAAGTAATTGGCACACAGAGGGTAGCTCCACCCGTAAGGCAGAAAGATACGGATGGGAAAAAGGACAAAAGGCTTATAGAAAGAAATGATATCCGGATGATTCTTAAAACAACTGTATAATGAAACAACATATTAAATGTTT
>JAIDTS010000174.1 GCA_029060585.1 Muribaculaceae bacterium | reverse complement strand
ACTCCATAGCTTCGATCGAGGTCATATCGCTCAGGAAGTTGCGGAGCACCCACATGCGGTTGAGCACTTCCTCGCTGAGCAGCAGGTCATCGCGGCGTGTTGAGGATGCGATGATGTCTACGGCCGGGAAGATGCGCTTGTTGCTGAGCTTGCGGTCAAGCTGAAGCTCCATGTTGCCCGTTCCCTTGAATTCCTCGAAGATCACCTCGTCCATCTTGCTTGAGGTCTCGGTGAGGGCAGTGGCTATGATGGTCAGCGATCCTCCGTGCTCGATGTTGCGGGCTGCGCCGAAGAAGCGCTTGGGCTTCTGGAGTGCGTTGGCGTCGACACCGCCTGACAGGATCTTGCCGCTTGCGGGGCTCACGGTATTGTAGGCGCGGGCAAGTCGGGTGATGGAGTCAAGCATGATCACTACGTCATGACCGCTCTCTACAAGACGTTTCGCCTTTTCAAGGACTATGCCGGCAATCTTCACGTGGCGCTCAGCGGGCTCGTCGAATGTCGAGGCTATAACCTCGGCGTTGACGCTTCTCGCCATGTCGGTCACCTCCTCGGGGCGCTCGTCGATAAGCAGCATGATGATGTAAGTCTCAGGATGGTTTTCTGCTATCGAGTTTGCAATGTCCTTGAGTAGGATGGTCTTTCCGGTCTTAGGGGGAGCCACTATCAGTGCGCGCTGTCCCTTGCCAATCGGAGCGAACATGTCTACTACTCGTGTCGAGATATTGGTGGTACGTCCACCCGTAAGGTTGAACTTCTCGTCGGGGAAGAGAGGCACGAGGTGTTCGAAGGGGATGCGGTCGCGCACCTGCTCCGGTGAGAGACCGTTGATGCTGAGCACCTTGCAGAGGGGATAGTATTTTTCTCCCTCCCGAGGGGGACGGATGGCGCATTCCACGACGTCGCCCGATTTCAGACCGTATTCCTTAATTTGTATCTGCGATACGTATACGTCGTCGGGGGAAGCCAGATAGTTGTAGTCGCTCGATCGGAGGAATCCGAAGCCCTCGGGCATTATCTCAAGGACTCCGTAAGCATTGAGGATACCGTCAAAGTCAAACACAGTCTCCTGCTGCATCATCTGCCTGCGTTGCTGCTGCATGGCTCTGCGTTCCATTGCCCGCTGCTTCTTGCTCATGTGCTTGTTGCCCTGCTGGTTGCCGTAGTTGTTGGGCATCAGGTTGGCTTTAGTAAACTGTGAGTTTGCGCCCGGTTCGGCGATTATGATGGGTGCCGGAGGCTCCATCGGCATGTTTTTGGGCTCTATCGGCGGTAGTTCGGGCTGATTTCCTGCGTTGGCCTCCGATTCCATACGGTCGGCTCCCGCAGGATCCTGATGATCCTGTGCGTTGCGGGGCTTGAAAGTCCGACCCTTGGAGTTCCCGAAGAATGAGTTGAAGCCATCGTCCTTATGGCTTGAGAAGTCACGCCTCTTCTGCACGTTTTTCTGTGGCTGAGGAAGTTCATTTTGGGATTCTGCAGATATAGGCTCCGGTGTCTTCTCAGCCTTGTTTGCAGCCTGTGTCTCTTCCTGCGGGACAATCTCGAGCGGCAATGTGGCCGTGGAGTCCACTACGGCCGGAAGATTCTTATCCTGTTTTGCGTTTTTCTTCTGTCCGGGTTTTCTACCCCGTTTTTTTGGCTGGGGGGCTTCAGTGGCTACAGTCTCAGCGGTAGCTGTGGGAGTCTCAGCTTCGGAAGCCTTGGCCTCGATTTCCTTCTGAGCCTGGATGGCTGCAAGCTCAGCCTTTGACTTGCGTCCACGTTTTTTCGGAGCGGGAGCAGGCTGCGGAGTGGACTGTGGAGCCGGCTCGGCTGCCTCGATGATTTCCGCAGTCTCATTATTCTCTGTCTTTGCCTTAGGCTTGCGTCCTCGCTTTTTAGGCTTGGCCTCTTCTGTGTCTCCCTCCTGAGTCTTGGCGTTCTTACGTTTGCGACCGGATTTGACAACTTCCTTCGCTGTGTTCTCAGCGTTTTTGTCAATAATGTCAAAAGCGAGCTTTTCGCGGTCTTCGACGGAAGGATTGGATATGCCGAGTTCCTCTGCGGTCTTCAGCAGGCGTTCGTCATCCCACGAATTAAGTTCTTCAAGTGTGAGCATATGTATTTTTTTGGAGTATGTCCTCGGACGAGGACGTTGACTTAAATGCTTAAATGTTATTTGGGGATAAAATCCCTTTATTCTTCAGGCGATATGGCGAATAAAGGATCTGGTTAAAGTTTTTTTTTTGACGACTGATTGTGTTTTTTCAGGATGTCATCAGGATTTTATGCAAAATTATAAATTTTTTTTCTCATATGCAATAGTCT
>JAIDTS010000173.1 GCA_029060585.1 Muribaculaceae bacterium | reverse complement strand
CATTGGAGTTGGAAACATAATGTGGATTGTGGTTAAGGAACGCACTCAGGAGTTCGGAATACGCCGGGCCATAGGTGCCAAACCGCTCGACATCACCGTCCAGGTCCTTTCCGAAAGCATCATGCTCACTCTCGTTGCCGGATCCCTCGGAGTCTGCTTCGGGGCTCTTGTGCTCGGCATCGCCGACAAGGTGACCTACGATCCTCTTCTCGGTCACGCCGGATTTGAGCTTTCATTCCGCGCCGCAATCACCATCGTTGCCCTCTTCTTCATCCTTGGCTCCCTCGCCGGCACCATACCAGCCCTCCGCGCCATGCGCATAAAGCCCATCGAAGCCCTCAACGACAAATAATATAGATAATCAAATTAAAGACATCCATGATAAATCAAGTTTAATCATGATAAATCAAAAATCCCAATTCCAAATTCTCAATTAAATTAAATTCTCGATCAAATATGAAAAAAGCCCTAAAGATTCTCCTCTGGATCATCATTGCCGCCATCGTCGTCGGCACATTCTTTTTCCTCTACCGCAATTCGCAGCCCAAGGAGGAACACTACGCAACCGTAACCCCCGAAATGACAGATATCCGGCGCACTACTGTACTTAACGGTAAGATCGAGCCCCGCGACGAGATCCAGATAAAACCCCAGATCTCAGGTATCATATCCCAGATTGATGTGGAGGCCGGCGATTTTGTGCATGAAGGTGATGTGATTGCAAGAATCAAGGTGATTCCCGAAGCCTCACAGCTTTCCAACGCGCAGTCACGCATCGATGCCGCACAGGTGGAGGTCGACGACGCTCTGGTGAAGTTCAACCGTTCGAAGGATCTCTACGACAAGAAGGTCATCTCCCGCGAGGAATACGAGAATGCTGAGAAGACCCTTGTCAAAGCCCGTCAGGACCTCAGCTACGCCAAGGATTCCTATCGTATCGTGAAGGAAGGCGTGTCGCAGTTCAATGCGCAGGAAAGCAATACCCTTGTCCGCGCTACAATCACCGGTCTCGTTCTCGATGTCCCCGTGAAGGTCGGTTCTTCAGTGATTCAGGCCAATACGATGAACGATGGAACCACCGTCGCTACTATCGCCGACATGACCAACCTCATCTTCCGCGGCAACGTCGACGAGACTGAAGTCGGCCTGCTGAAACCGGGTATGGCTATGGATATCACCATTGGAGCCGTTCCCGATGTGCATCCCTCTGCAGTCCTTGAGTATATTTCTCCGAAAGGAACTGAAAACAACGGCGCCAATACTTTTGAGATCAAGGCTGCCCTTACGGTCGACGATGTCTCTTCACTCCGCTCCGGCTACAGTGCCAACGCATCCATCCTTCTCTCCGAAGTAAAGGACGTGATGACCCTTCCAGAGAGCGTGGTGGTCTTCGAGCGCGACAGCACCTACGTCTATGTCCGCACTGACACTGTCCCGCAGCCTAAGTTCGAACGCCGTGCCGTCGATACAGGCCTCTCCGACGGAATCAACGTCGAGATCAAGAAAGGCATAAAGAAATCCGACGTCATCCGCGCCGAAAAGCTCTGATATGGAAAGCAGGCTTTTTAGCCTGCGGCTACTCAACATAAATCTGAATTCAAATCCAATGAAACTAAAATTTAGATATTTATTTATAGCGGTCTCTTTTCTCTCTATTCTCCACTGTCCATATGCCCAAGCGTCGCAAAACGCGCTACGCGAAACGCACTGCGCGAAATGGAGCCTCGACTCCTGCATCTCCTACGCCCTGACCCACAACGTGGAGATCCGCCAGCGTCTCAACGCCACCCGTCAGGGTGAGCTTGCGGTGCGTGAGGCCAAAGACCGTGTCCTCCCCAATGTCAGCGGCTATGGCTCGGAAAACTTCAGCTTCGGACGTGGCCTTACCGCCGACAATACATATGCCAACCGCAATACGAGCTCTTTCTCCGTCGGTGCCCAGCTCTCAGTGCCCCTCTTCCAGGGCCTCCGCGTGGTGCGCTCTGTCAAATACTCCGAGACCTCCCTCAAGGCTCTCGTGGAGCAGTCGGAGGCTACGAAGGATGATGTCACGATCAATGTGATGGCTGCATATCTTCAGGCGCTCTACACCCGCGAGGCTCTCGGAGTTGCCCGTATGAGCTTAGGTGTGGCACAGGATGAGCTCCGCCGCCGCGAGATCCTCCTTGATGCCGGCAAGATTCCGGAGCTCGACCTCTTCGAGGCCAGGGCGCAGGTGAGCCGCGACGAACTCACGGTGGTGAACGCCTGCAACGACAGCGTGATGGCCCTTCTCGACCTCGCAAATCTGCTGAATATTGAGAATGACGGTTCTTTCGACATCCTGCCCCTTCAGGATTCCGATCTTCCGATGCCATCGCTCGAGGAGGTATGGACAAACATGCAGATGGCCAACCACTCATTGCGCGCCGCCGCAATTCGCCGGCAGGCGGCCGACGAGAACATTGACATCGCTAAGTCAGGATATCTTCCCACTCTTTCATTCAACGCCGGACTCGGAACTAACTACTATAAGACTTCCGGTTTTGTCAATGAGGGTTTCGCCGGACAGATGCGCCATAATTTCTCCAAATCCCTTGGATTCTCTCTAAATATCCCGATATTTGACGGTTTCTCGACGCGCAATAGTATAAACCGTGCTAAACTTGAGCGGCTGAACTCCGAGCTCGACCTTGAGAACACCCGTCAGCAGCTCTATAAGACGGTTTCCACGGCTCACGCTCAGGCGTTAGCCTCGGAGGCCAAGGAGAAAGCTTCGCAGGCGGCTGTGGAGAATACAAAGGCGGCATTCGACGCCATGACTGTGAAATACGACAATGGGCGTGCGAATGCCACCGAATATGAAAAGGCGAAAGCAGACTACATCAACGCGGTCGCCGACCGCCTTCAGGCCTCCTACGAACGCCAGCTTCGCGTCCGCATCCTCCGCCACTACAATTCAAACTGAATCCGCTCAAGGGTGCAGAGCGATTCTCCACTCGGAGTATTGAAGACTAAGTATACCGGATGTTTCCCCTTGAGCTTTGCTACAGGGGTGACATCCGCCTTCATCTTCATGGGTTTGATGGGATCGTTGTCCTTCAGCTCAAACTTCCCTACCGGTTCCGGATTCCCCTTCCACGGTGCCTCCGTATAGACGGTGATGGTGCCGTCTACGCCTGCCGGTATCAGGTCAAGCACGAGTTCCACCTTCTCAGCTCCGTTCAGCTTGTCGAAATTGAAGTATTTATAACCCACGATACTGCCGTCGGTGTTGTTGATCACAGGGTTGACGTTGAGGTCAGGATGATACGGCTCCTTCATGTTGTGGTCGTCATAGTAGACGGGAAGGAAATGCGAGCCGCTATAGTGCAGGCGCGGATATGTCTGGTAGGCGCCATCCTTGCCGGTGAAGTGCGATGCGATCGCGGCCGGGTATAGCTTTAGCGGATCAAGGCCATCCTTCTCGAATCCCTCTGAGGTGTATTCTCCCTCGCTTATGGTCACCTTGCCTCCCTTGCCTTTCTCTACGGTCACCTCTATCGGGGCTACCATAGCCTGGCGAGAATACTCGTCGGTGCCTGTCTGCCTGTGATAGAACACCCACCATTGATCCCCTATCTTCAGTATGGAGCCGTGAGTGTTTCCGTTTGGAGTGGCTGTATAGATGGTCTTGCCGTCTGCATCCGTGTCGCGTCCTCGTCCGTCGATGATGGTGCCTCCGTAGGTCCAAGGGCCGAGAGGATTGTCGCTGTATGCATAGGCAAGCGTGAAGTTGGTAGGCGGCAGCCCCCACTCGCCGTCCTTTGTCATGCGCGAATATATCAGCACATATTTGTCGTCGATCTTGCGGATCGACGAGGCCTCGAAGAAGCGGTAGTCGTTGTCGTCGCCGTCCTCGAATCCTCCGATCATTTTCTCTATTACCTTTGTGCCCGGTTTTACGCTCGACATGGTGTTGGGGTCGAGTTCCGCCCCGTGGCTTGTGCCGAATCCCCAGTAGCCGTACACGCGACCGTCATCATCGACGAAGACCGCCGGGTCGAACCCGAACGGACCGTCACACACGTCAGGATTGTTCTTGTCCCAGTTGATAACCTCGA
>JAIDTS010000172.1 GCA_029060585.1 Muribaculaceae bacterium | reverse complement strand
TCAGCTCTCCGAGCTGAGGACATTTCAAAAATCTGCCGTATATGGAAGTGTGGTAAGTTATCAGTTGTCAGTATGCGTCCTTACTTGTTTCGGAGGAAGGCGATGATGTCTTCTTTTTCGGGGGCTCCGAGCTTCTTGCGGATGGAGGATTTGCGGACGTAGATAGTGGAGGTGGTCTGGCCTGTGATGACACTGATTTCTTTCGTCGAGAAGCCGGCTACCATCAGGACGATTATCTGTTGCTCCTTCAGAGTGAGTGCGTCGCCATACCTCTCGTGGAGCCTGCTGTAGAATCCGGAATAAAGGTTGTCGATGATCTCGAAGACATTATTCCAATCCACAAGCTCACCGTTGGTCTCGCCGTTCAGGGACGATATCCTGCGTAGCATATCACGGTTCTGTTCCGTTGGGGTCTCGGCCACCATCTTGATGATGCCGAGCTGCCTCAGCATCGCGCTGCGCAATACTGAGGAATCCGTAATGGCGGATTCTTTTGGCGCCGGTGAGGACTTATACTCATCTACCATTTTCTGGAGGGCTTCGATGCGTTCTTCGTTCTCTCGTTCACGTTGACGGCGCATAATGATGATCCACGCCGCTCCTACGGCGATCAATAGGGCGATGATGCCGATCATAAGGATCACCACCGTCTTTTGCCGACTCTCGGCTTTATGTGCAAGAGCGAGGCTTTCCTGCCGTAGGGCGCCACGTTCCGATTCCCATTGGGATGCCTTCATACGGTTGAAACGTTCAGTCTGGCGGTTGTTTAGACTATTGATGTGCGTCAGCCTCAGACGACCGTTTTGCCTGAAATCAATCATCGCATGGAGCAGATTGCTGTAGCTTCTGAAATAGGAGTCATTATCCTCCCTGAGTTTCAACGCGATGCTGTCGGCGATTGCAAGATGGAGCGATGCACGATTGAGGTCGCCGGAATTAAGCGCGTTGATGGCATATTGGAAATGGAGATAGTCGGCGGCTCCGTTTCCCGGACCGGCCTTGTGGAAGATATCCGTTATCAGGGCGTCGCTTTCGGCATTTCTGCCAGCCTCGGTGAGTAGTTGCGCCTGTTCAAGAGAGAATAGGAAATGCTTATCGCCCCAGTCCTTATCACGGGAATAGTCGATAAGTTCATTAAGAAGATAAAGGGCGGAATCTGTTTCTCCGGCATATTCATATCCCTGCAAGATCAGATATTTCGCCTCCATCTTCCTCAGGGAATCATTCTCAAGAGCATATAGCCTTTTTGCTAAAGAGATCAGCGGCTGTCCCTGATACTCCGAGGCCCCGAGAAGAACGCGAGTCCTCAGCGTCTGTACCATCACTGAATCGGGCACACCGGACAGGCTGACAAGGGAGTCGAGCATGGCTATCGCCTCCGGAGTGTCGCCTACCCAGAATTTATACCAGGCCCACGTCATACCGCTTCTGATATCCTTAACTATATCTCTGCCATGATAATAATTGTGGGCGAAGGATATGAGGGAATCCGCAATCATAGAGTGGTTGCGCATCATGTGTCCGTAAGCCTTCAGGTAGATATACCTCGCTCGGATTGAGTCGATATAGATATCAGACAGGTCTATGGCATCAAGCAGCGTCAAGGCGCTGTCTGCGTTGACGGGCATTATCCTTTCTATATCATCCAGAGCCTTGTTGCAGCGGGAGGTTGGTCCTGAGCAGGAGGCGAGGATCGCCATAGTGACTATTATCAGTATGTATATCTGTTTCATATGGGGTGTATGAATGGTGGAGGTATGCGTATGCAAAATTACTAAAAAATTTTTGATAATTCCGAGAGATTTGATTATATGGCGAAAAATACGTAACTTTGCGGAATCACACATCGGAAAAATCTTAGCGACTGTTAAACATTTTTATCATGAATATATCCGGAATAAAATGTCTCTCCGCAATATTGGCCGGCGCCGCGGTATGTCTTTGCTCCTGCGTGCGCGGAATCACGGTCTGTGTGTATAATTCTACTGATACAGCCCGCAATGCACAGGTTGTGGAGATAGACGCGTCTTCAATCACGGCTCGTCTGGGTACTGCCTTCAGTGTCAAAGACGCGGAGGGGAATCCGGTCACATCACAGCTTACCTATGACAACAAGATTCTGATTCAGGGTGATTTCCCGGGTAAGGAAACGCGGAAATTCGTTTTCAAGAAGGTTAAGGATGCTGAAGTCTCCAAGCCTGACACATTCTGTTTAGGACAGATACGCCATGACATGCAGGATGATTTCACATGGGAAAACGATCGTGGAGGCTACCGTCTTTACGGGCCATCATACCGCAAGGGGGGTGGGAATGTGAGCGGATACGACATATGGACGAAGTCGGTGGATTATCCGGTGCTTGCATCGCGCTATGACGACCATATGGCCGGAAAGATCTCCTATCATAAGGACTACGGCAACGGGATGGATGTCTATACTGTAGGACATACTTTGGGAGCAGGAATGAGCGCGCTCGTCTTGCCTTCCGGAGAGATAGCCTATCCGTGCGCCTATGAGGAATGCGATATCATCGAGAATGGTCCGCTTCGGATGACGGCTAAGATCACATGCTATCCGGAGACAATCGGCGATGATAGTGGCGTGGTGGAGACAAGGACGATAACGCTCGATAAGGGCTCTTGGCTCAACAGAACGGAAGTGAGCTATGAGGGCCTGTCGAAGGAATACGGACTTGTCAACGGTATAGTGGTGCATAAGCAGAATCCTGACGGCTTCGTGTTGGATGAAGGGAAACGGTATATAGCATATGCTGATCTTACTGACAATCCTGATAATGGCAACGGAGTGATCTATATAGGAATAGTCAACGCAGAGGAGCCTTCGAGTATAGTATATGAGGGTCTTGATCCCAATGTAGGGGATGCTGTTGGGCATATAATGTCGCGTACCTCATTTAGTCCCGGAGACAGATATGTCTATTACTGGGGTTCCGGCTGGAGCAAAGGAGGAGTGGAGGATATGAAGGCCTGGACGGAATATCTTGAAGACTTTTATGACGCGCTGCTTCATCCTCTTGAAGTAAGGGTAAAGTAAAAAATCACAGTGTAATGTGATTTTATTTGTGTAATTCAAATTTTTGTTCTAAATTTGCCATAGAATCACACTATACTGTGATTTCAACAGGTTATGGATCCCCTTATCTTTTTCCGTACTTCGCCAACCTTCTCTCCGAAGGTGCTAACCGGGAACTTCAATCAAGCTACCTGCACATAGATAAGGAAGATGATTTCGGTATACTTCTCGAGACAGCCCAGTATGATACTGTGGTTATAGTGACAGTGATGCCAATATATGAAGATAATGCAGCAACGTAATGATTACAATAGACAGATGTCCATAAATATGATTATCATGAGAAAGAACTTAACGTGTATTTTAGCATTGGCCTTTATGTGGCTGCCAATCGCAGTCCTTGCCCATACCAATGTCGATGAATTGTCCCAACCGACAAACGCATCGGAATTACCACGAGTGTCTCCTTACTTCTTCCAGCATCAGTATCTGTCTGTGGTAGCACCGATGATTGCGGAGAAAGACAGAGAAATTCTATCGGCACCTTATATCCTTAACACGGTTAGTCCGGAGGGAAATGGATTCAGGTCTCCTTTTTCAGATGACGAGATATCTGTAGACGCGTTTGATGTGGAAGGCAGAATGATATATGTCTGGTCGTTTCCGGAATCCAAATATCTTCGAGAAGCCCTGTATATGGCATTCGTGCCTGTGGACGGCTGCTATAAGGCGTTCGCTGTATGTATCGGCAGTATGGTAGACTGGGAAGTCTCTGTTTCCACCGAGAAGTCCAGGGCTACTTTCGGTAGGATCAAGAAACCAGCTTCGGCGAAAGAATGTCTTGATTTATTGATTGATCGTGGGGTGCTTACCGGCAATATCGTCCCTGGAGAATTTCTTCAGGATGGTTATAAAGCTCCGTCATACAGGGAATAGCCGAGCCCATACATTGAAGGATATGAACAACAGAATCGGAATAGTGTTCGTGCATGGTATTGTCGGGAATAACCGGATATTTGATTTCATCAGTCCGCTTGTTCCGGAGGG
>JAIDTS010000171.1 GCA_029060585.1 Muribaculaceae bacterium | reverse complement strand
CGCAGACTATTTCTGATCGGAGCCAACTTCACTGACACCAACGGATCGCGTAGCCTCGAATTCGAGATAATTTAGTAAGTTTTTTGAGCTGATTCCTTAGATTTAGGAGTCAGCTCCAATTTTTTTACAAAAAAAACTAACAAATTAGTTGTATATTTAATTTTTTAGTTTTATCTTTGCATCCGTAATCTCAGCAACATTTCAACAAATACAATCTACTATTATGAAGAATCATTTTATTGGGCTCATATTTTTAGTACTTCTTGCGGCTACATCACCAGTTGCGGCAGAAGAAATATCAGCATGGGCACCTACTCAAGAGACAGAGACCGAGGCCAATAATGGCTTGGCAGTCATAACAGGACATGGCAATATTTTGCCTGAAGGCATAGTAGTGAGATTCGTACGGATAGAAGGAGGAGCCGGTGATGTCTATATTATCACTGACACTATTGCAAACGGTCAATTCAGGCTTGAGGTAGCGACTGGAGATGGCATGACGGTAGGCTCGCTCTTATTTGACTATCATGCGTTTCCAACTTTGATTCGCAAGCTCTACCTAACTCCCGGGGCTACCGTGGAGATAGATGCCATTGACCGGTACATGTCAACATGGCCTGTAAAGAGCAGTGTTCCGGAACAGGCGGAATCCGATCTTTATGTATATGAAAGCAAGGACCAATGGATTGAATATCAGGCGTTAAATATTGACTACCATAAATTTAAAATCAATTATGACATCTATGACCAGAAAACGGATTCCCTTAGTCGATTGATTCACCAGCATGATCTGGAACTTCTCAAGACGCGTCCTGTAGGTTTGGTATGGATTGACAAAGCCAAGGATCTTGCCAGCATGTCGGACCGTATAAGAATCAACACTGAAGACTTGAGGACACTGTACGCCACCTTGGACGACTCAATAAAAAACACACCTAAAGGAAGGGCGATATACGGCTATCTTTATCCGGAATCACCTATTGAAGTTGGCGACAAGTTCCCTGATACTGAATTCCATGATCTTGACGGGAACTTACACAGCATTTCAGAATTTCAAGGGAAATGGTGTCTCGTTGATTTCTGGAATTCAGGCTGCGCTCCCTGCCTGAGGGCATATCCCGAACTTCATGAACTTAAGGAGACGTATCCGGAGACGCTTGAGATCGTTAGCATGTCGATTGATTCTGAGAGCACATGGCATAAGGCATCAGAAAAAATACCGACGATAGGCCACAACTGGAATGAAGGAAAGGAAAACTACGGAGTTTTCTTAAGATTGGGTACTCGTACTTATCCCACTTATCTGATCGTCGCACCGGACGGCACAATCAAAGACATCTGGACGGGTTACGACACTGGAGAGTTGAAACAGAAAATGAGCCCATTCCTTAGACTCTAAGCCATTACCCCCACAACCATCTTAAACGCCTTTAAACATTTAACCTTCTAAACCACTTACTCTCTAAACATTTAAACATTAAACACCTAAACCACTCCAATATGAAAGCCGGAAGAAAGAAACAACTCCTTACAGAAAAGGAAGCCGAACTAATGAATATGCTTTGGGATAAAGGTCCTCTCTTCGTACGCGAGATGGTAGACCTCTACCCCGACCCTAAGCCTCATTTCAACACTGTGGCCACGACAATCCGAATACTTGAGGGCAAAGGATATGTCGGTCATGAAGTCTTAGGCAATTCGCACAGGTTTTATGCGATATCCGAGAAAAACGAGTTCCGTTCGAAATCGCTCGGCGACGTCATCCGGAACTTCTTCGGCAATTCATACAAGATCGCCATATCCTCGCTTATAGAAGAGGAGAAGATAAGCATCGACGAGGTTAAGGAAATCCTCGAACTTATAGAGAAGAAAAATTCATCAGAAAAACCGGATTCGGAAGAATCATAAACCACACAGCCATGCTACTCTCATACTCGCTCATCTCATCTATAATACTGGCATTCGGATTCATCGCCTATAGGCTGCTTCTTGCTGGACAAAGCCAGCATGCCCTTAACCGAAGCTTGCTGATGATGATCTACGGTATTTCTCTGATAGCTCCGCTTGTCATACTCTCCATAATACTTCATCATCCTGAAGCATACGCGGGTGAAGGAAACGTGGAGATAGGAGTGATTACAGGAGGGATATTGGAAGCCGGAGACGGGCAAGCGAACATCTTCAACTTTGCGTCCATGCGCAGAATACTCTTTCTCATATATGCCGCAGGGGTCGCAATAACATCAGTCTATTTTGTCTTCGGACTGGCCACGCTGGGAAGGATCATCAGCAAGGGAGAAAGGACAGAATTCGGCACCTTCATGCTCATTCTTGTAGACGATTCATGCAAGACAGCACCCTTCAGCTGGGGACGCTCCATAGTTATGACACACCGTGACTATGAAGAGAACGGGGATATGATACTAATTCACGAACATTCGCATCTGCGTAGGCTGCATTGGATCGATCTCGTGACAGCATATGTCACAATTTGCATACAATGGTATAATCCATTCGCTTGGGCAATGAGGGAGCAGCTGAAGGCTGTACATGAATATGAGGTAGACGAGATGGTGATGGATACGGGAGTGGATAGGAAGGAATATCAAATACTATTGTTAAAAAAGGCTGTCGGCTACGGGTACCAATCGCTTGCCAACAACCTGAATCACAGTAAACTTCAAAAACGTGTAACTATGATGTACAAAAAGAAAACATCGGTGAAGCGCAGAATGTTCGCGCTTGCGTTGATTCCGGCCATAGGTGCGGGAATCGCAGTGACGGCTATCCCGTCGGTAGCAGGAGTCTTAGGCTCACTCGCAGAGACGACTGTTTCGAATGAAGCATCCTCGGCTATGTCCATGCCAGCACTTCCTCAGGAAGAAAGGGATGTATTTGTGGCTGTAGAACATCAAGCCGATTTCCCGGGCGGTATGCCAGCCTTGATGCAATGGTTGAGCCGGAACATCAGATATCCTGAAGCAGCCATGAAAGCTGACATCCAGGGAAGGGTGATCGTAAAGTTCGTGGTCGAAGCAGACGGAAGTGTCACCAACGCGGAGATAGTCAAAGGAGTATCCGAGGAGCTCGATACCGAAGCCTTACGAGTTGTAAATGATATGCCAAAATGGACTCCGGGCAAGGTAAACGGCAAGGATGTGGCAAGCTTCTTCACCATACCAATCAACTTCAGACTGGAGGTAGAAAAGAAGGAAGACACAGCTCAGTGACAAATCAAACAGCGGACTCGGTCGTTCCGAGTCCGCTGTTCATATTTCATTTCGTTTATCAGCGAATAACGAGTTTCTTCATCCGATTGCCTTGACGGATAATGTAGATGCCGGGCGTCAGAGAATTGAGATAATCTTTATCCGAATTACAGCTGATCAATATTCCATCTAAACTAAACACATCAATGGAGTCGTAAACTTCGAAGGAACATTCATCTACAGAATCGGGATTATAACTGGAATTTGCCTCAATGACAGTCTTGTTATATTCCGAAGTGTAGTGTGTAGTCATCTTCATAGTGGAATTTACAGTATAGTCAACTTTTACGTCAAGTCCATCTGCTTCTGAACCTACTTCGGGAATCCGGTAAAGTTCGTCTTCCTCACTTTCCACTTCATTACCATTTATTTCAACTCGATCAATCACCACATTTGGAATGACTTCATTAATTTTTATCCATCCGTCGACGGCATCAATACTATACTTCCACATTTCTTTCATCCCGTAATCTTCTGTTTCGGTAAAGAGTGTTGTGCCTCCAAGTCCGGGAACGTTATAAGAGCCAAGCATCTCTTCCCACTCTGCCTCATAGCTCCGCTGCTGGCCAATAGGTAAATAATATTCCCTGTTTTCTGGAAGGGCACTTACCCAGCAATTCACATTTTCATGATAGACCGGAGTATCGGTTCTAAATATAACCATGTTCATTGACAAAGCATTCGGAAGAAAACAATAGGGCATGAGTTGTGTACAATAAATATCCTGGTAGCTGCTCTTCAAAAGCGGAAACAACCCCATTTTGAGATTCTCATCTTTCATTATCCCATCAATCGATATGTATTCAAGATCATTCATTGCAGCGAACGCATAGTCTCCAATTCTCTTTAGATGATTGCATTTGATAGTCAAAGTCTTTGATGGAGCATAAAGAAGAGCTTTACTGCCAATAGCGGTAACCGCATAGGTGTCATTATCCTTTTCCACGACGTCTGGAATGATTAGATTCTCTCCGACAGTATCGTATCCTATCAGAGTAGCTTCATTACCTGATATTTTGTAGACAAGACCATCAACTTCAAGAATATCCTCTTCACTCAATTTTTGATCACGACGGGTGCCAGCTGACCTATCGGGACGGATATAGACATCAAGCCGAGGAGAAAAGACCGATATAGTATAATTACCTAACGCTCCTGAATTATCACCGTTGACGAATTCGCCCGGCACTTCCTCTCCTTTTTCATCGAACGCTTGCGCATCAACCAAATATTCCTTCTGAGGTCCACAGAAATTTGACCAGCAGTTGACACCGCATAAATGCTTGATTGAAAATTCTCTTTCCCATGTATTGAATTCACTGAAATATATAGGCAGGGGATCCTCAACATGGAATATAACCTCTCCGTAGTCTGATCTGTTACCCTTATCTGTAAAGTAAGATGGATAGCGAATACCTCCGAGTACTAAACGATAATCCGAAGGATTATTTGAAGGTGAACGTTCATCAAGTTGGCCTATCACTGAAGATTTAACCTCTTGCGAAACCAGCTGATAACGTTCGCCATCCTTTAAAAGAGGGAAAACTACATCAGTTAACCAATCAGTGAAACCAGGATATGCACAAGAAGTACCATAATATGTATTTACACCATATTTATCACCTACAAAGGAGACTATTTTATCGTTGGAGTCTACGACGGCGATGCGAAAAAAACCTATGAATTTATTTTCTGTAAAAGCAGGGAACTTGACATAAGAAACCGATTCTCCGGGTATTATATCAGGAGTAGAAAAATTCCAGTCCTTCTGTCCGTATACATCCCATAAGTAAGTATCAACATTTGAGATCCATAACTTTGAGTATTCTCTGCGTTCTTTATCCGGTTTTATATTAATAATCATACCTTGATCCCCACTGAAATTTGCGCCTGCTACATCCTCAAAGTCCAATGCATAATACCCATTGAGCAAGCCATCCCAACCCCAGTTGACATGGAACAAAGATTCACCATCGTAACCATCTATGACAAAAGCATGACCTATGCTGCCACTGCCTCGATAAATCACAGGACCAATCTCCTCAAGCTGACTTAGCAGCAATTTAATCCACTCTTCATCTGTAAATATCTTGCGTTCAATATACTGACAATCCTTGTCATAAACGAAATATTGCATGAGAGAATGACCTACGGTCCAAACATCTGCAGAACTTTCCTCCGGTGAATAGAACATCGAAGCTGAAACTCCAGCAGCTAACGATAGACGAGCGGAAGCCTGACCAAATTCCGAACTCTCATTATCACTCAGCGACTTCCAGTCTATTGTATAGTCAGAGAAGTTGAAATTTAACTCAGGATGGTAAAAATCACTCTCCTCACCTCCTCTGGTATAATCTGGCCAGTTATGATACTTCATTACAATTGCCATAGCAGTTGCCACACAACCTGCCGGAGCCTGCACCCCGTCTATAACGGGACAATACGCGTTAAAAGGATACCCCTGCCCCCATTCGGCTGTTTCCATATGAATCGGATTACCTGAACGCGTTGAATGAGACTTGCTCCAGGAAATGTGCCGACCCGCATTTTCAGGAAGCGTTACAATCTGTTTCGTCCAAGACTCCATCATGGCTTTTAGCTGGGGCGGCAGATTCTCGCTGTCAAAGCTACCCTTATCAGAATACCCAAGTATCTTCGGAGCCCTGTCATCACCGGAGA
>JAIDTS010000170.1 GCA_029060585.1 Muribaculaceae bacterium | reverse complement strand
CACGACAACCCTCACTCCAACCGTGGATTCCACCGTCAGGTCTGCATCGACAGGATGGAATTTGACAAGGAAGGTAAAATTCTCCCGATAAAACCGACTCATTCCGGTGTAGGATATCTCACAACGCCTACCATTTCCCAAAATAATCTCGCTTTCGGAAAGAAGGTGAGGGCTTCCTCATATTATGACGATAACTTCAAACCCGAGTATGCCGTAGACGACAACAACGGCACTCTCTGGCGTCCTGCCGGAATGGGTCAGGAGTGGCTTGAGATTGACCTTGGAAAGCCGGAGAACATCAAGACGGTACTTACCCAGTGGGAATACGGTACACAATTCTACCAATATCTGATAGAGACTTCGCTCGATGGAGTGAATTGGGAAATATTCTCCGACAAACGCTCCAACCGTCTTGCAGGCTCTCCAATGGTTGACTTCGGCGATAAGAAGGCCCGATATGTCCGTGTCACATCGACAGGCGGCGAAAAGGCCGGATTCAACGGTGCCCTTTGGAATGTGAAGGTGTTCGATACATATGAGACAGCATCCCCGCAGCAGTGGATCGGCCTGACAGGTGCTGACTGGAACGGCCGTGAATGGGTTAACAATCAGGGTCAGCTCGGCGGTGCTTTCCGTCTTGCAAAAGGTTTTGCTTCGCCAAAAAGAATCGATGGAAGGGATGCCCTTGTGATCGAACCCGGTACGGAGCTCGTGCTCGAGTGCGGAGTGCTGGACCCGCACATTCCGCACACGCTTTCCGCGCTCTCGTACTCCGACGGGGAGTGGCGTCCGGTTTCTCTTGATGGTTCTCTCGGAAATGGGAAAATGACTATTTCATCGAAAAATTCAGAACCTCTCATATTTACGGACGTTCGTCTCTACAACTGGGTGCTTACCGACGCAGAGAAAAAGTTTAACGTCAACAATCCAATTCGTCGTAGTCCGTTTGCCGATCGTGAGAGTAAAGGTGTTCTGGTAGAGATAGATGCGGATCTCTTCAATGTGGGTGACACCGTTGGATATTTACCCAACCGAGGCATTGAAGGATACTTTGAAGCTGTGGAAAAACCCGCAATCATCGAAGAAATTAAGGGTAAGAAAGGCATAAAGTTTAATGATGAAACTTTTTTCCGCTCTTCCTTCCCACTCCCTGCCACTGTACGCGACAACGCACCCTACACACTCGAGGCTGTTATCCTCAACCCGGAGATGGGGGAGAACGAATGTTACGCTGACTTCACCACCTCCCACGATGAGCTTGAGAAAATAATGGGTGTGAACGGCACTGAACCACGCTGCGGCGTGATGAATCATTATGGTTGGTATGAAGATTCTGGGTGGCAAGACATCTTTAACGTAACTCAGGATTTTGTCAGTGGCTTAGACCCGAAACGTCCCGACCCGAAACTGATAGAGGCGGAAGCCCGGAAGCACGAAGGCGAGTGGCAGCACATATATGTATGCTTCGACGGCCGCATAGAGAAAGTCTACATCAATGGCAAGCTCGTGAGTGAAAAAGACATCCAGCTCCTTGTAAAGCCCGTCCAGTACGTCACCCTCGGCCGCAATGCCGAAAACGAATGGCCCTTCACCGGCTACCTCCACTCCCTCCGCTTCTCCGACGAGTATATTCCTTATAATTGAGAATTGAGAATAATGTCCTTAAAGACTTTAAAGACCTTAAGGACCTTAAAGACTTTATTCCTTCCGATAAAAATCTAAATAAATAAAATCATATGAAAAAAATCCTGACATCAGCCGCCCTCCTCGCCGCCCTTGCCCTCCCTGCGATGGCCAAGGCTCCGAAGCAGAACCACGGCTATCCAATCGATCCGGTGCCTTTCACTTCCGTGAAGGTGACCGATGACTTCTGGGGCCAGCGCCTCAAGGCCAGCCGTGAAACTACCATCCCCCTCGCCTTCAGCAAGTGCGAGGAGACCGGACGCTACGAAAACTTCGTTAAGGCAGCCCATCCATCCGACACCATTACAGTAGGTGGCCTCGCTTTCGATGACACCGACGTCTACAAGACTATCGAAGGCGCCAGCTATCTTCTTCAGACATATCCCGACAAGCGGCTCGAGAACTATATCGACAGCGTGCTCGTAATAGTGGCTGCCGCTCAGGAACCTGACGGTTATCTCTACACCTCCCGCACCATGAACCCTAAACATCCCCACGAGTGGGCGGGTTCGAAGCGCTGGGAAATGGTGGAAGACCTGTCTCATGAGTTCTACAACCTCGGTCATATGGTGGAAGGCGCTATTGCCCACTATCAGGCCACCGGAAAGCGCAACTTCCTTGACATCGCCATGAAGTATGCCGACTGCGTCTGCCGTGAGATCGGCGACAATCCCGGTCAGGTGGCCCGTGTGCCGGGACACCAGATTGCGGAGATGGCCCTCGCAAAATTGTATCTCGTCACGGGGGACAAAAAATATCTCGATCAGGCTAAATATTTCCTCGATAAACGCGGATATACTTCGCGTACTGATGAATATTCGCAGGCCCACAAACCTGTGATTGAGCAGGATGAGGCCGTCGGACACGCGGTTCGCGCAGCATACATGTATGCCGGTATGGCTGACGTCGCCGCTCTCACCGGCGATACCGCCTACATCAATGCTATCGACCGTATCTGGGATAATATAGTAGGCAAGAAGTACTACATCACCGGTGGTATCGGTGCCACCAGCAATGGCGAGGCGTTTGGTGACAACTATGAGCTTCCCAACATGTCGGCATACTGCGAGACCTGTGCAGCTATTGGCAACGTCTACGTAAACCATCGTCTCTTCCTTCTTCACGGTGACTCAAAATACTATGACGTACTCGAGCGCACCCTCTACAACGGCCTTATCTCCGGTGTGGCCCTCGACGGCGGAGCGTTCTTCTATCCGAATCCCCTCGAGTCGATGGGTCAGCACCAGCGTCAGCCCTGGTTCGGATGTGCCTGCTGCCCCTCCAACATTGCCCGTTTTATCCCCTCGCTTCCCGGCTATGTCTATGCTGTGAAGGGTGACGATGTATATGTCAATCTATTTATGTCAAATACCGCCGATCTTGATGTAAACGGCAAGAACGTTGTGCTCAGCCAGCAGACCAACTATCCCTGGAACGGCAACGTGACCGTGACAGTGGATCAGAACAAGGCCGGTCTCTTCGACCTCAAGCTGCGTATTCCGGGGTGGGTGAAGAACAAACCCGTTCCGAGCGACCTCTATACCTATTCCGACGGTAAGCGCCTCGGATATACAGTCATGGTCAACGGCAAACCTGCCGATGGCACTCTGACTGCCGACGGCTACTACACGATCTCCCGTAAATGGAAGAAGGGCGATAAGGTTGAGCTGCATCTTGACATGGAGCCACGTACCGTCAAGGCTCATGCCAAGGTGGAGGCTGACAAGGGGCGTATCGCTGTGGAGCGTGGTCCGATTGTCTACTGCGCCGAATGGCCAGACAATGACTTCGACGTGCTCAGCATCTTCGTAAACCAGAAACCGCAGTTCACCGTCACTGAAAAGCCCGAACTCCTTGAAGGAATCGTGGAACTCACCACCGACGGTCAGACTCTCGCCTACGACGATAAGGGTCGCCTGACAGTGAAGGATGTGAAACTGAATATGATCCCTTACTACGCATGGTGTCACCGAGGAAGCGGCAACATGGCTGTTTGGCTTCCTCAGGAACTTAGCGCATCGCGTCCCGTGATGCCGCCGACACTCGCCTCACAGAGCAAAATCTCGACTTCCACTCCGATGGGCTCCCTCTCATCGCTCAACGACCGCCTCGTTCCGAAAGACGAGAACGACCGTTCCGTACCCTACACCCATTGGTGGCCCAAGCAAGGCACAACCGAATGGATTTCCTATGAGCTGCCGGAGGCACAGAAAGTGCAGAGTGCGACCGTCTATTGGTTTGACGACGGTCCCTGGGGCGGTTGCCGAGTTCCGAAATCCTGGAATCTCTACTATCAGGACGCCAATGGACAGTGGCAGCCTGTCACGGGAGCCGACACTTTCGGCACTCAGAAAGGCGCCGCCAACAGGGTTGACTTCGACCCTGTAACCACCAAAGCCATGAAGCTCGAGGTCGTCCTCCCCGACGACAACTCCGCCGGCATCTTCGAATGGCAACTCGACT
>JAIDTS010000017.1 GCA_029060585.1 Muribaculaceae bacterium | reverse complement strand
CATCGATGGCTTGCTGCCTCATGACGGTGAGCTGCTGCCGGGTCGCGGTCATCTGCGCCTCTGACGGGTTGCGCGTCATCGTGACGGTTCCGTCGGCGGCTATCAACGTGGTAAGTCCGTCAAGGCCCTGAGGACCCTGAAGTCCTTGCGGTCCTTGAAGCCCCTGCTCTCCCTGGGGTCCCTGCTCTCCAGCATCACCTTTTTCTCCGGGATCCCCTTTGTCTCCCTTATCGCCGGGGTCTCCCTTTAGTCCTGGATCTCCCTTTAGTCCTGGATCCCCTTTATCACCTTGATCCCCTTTGAGTCCCTTTTCCCCTTTTGTCAGGGCGATGAATTGGGTGTCGGCCTTGAGCCGATCCTTGAGAGTCGTATGGAAGGCATTATCGGCCGTGAGGTCTCTGACGAGAAGGCTTCCGAAATCTGCATAGACTGGAGTTTTCCCGTCATGTCCCTGAGGCCCCTGGATGCCCTGGTCCCCCTTTTCTCCTTTCTCGCCGGGATCTCCTTTGTCGCCCGGATCTCCCTTGACTCCGGGATCACCCTTGTCACCCTTCAGCTGTAGGAGGTCGAAGTCCGATATCTTCTCGCCGAATGCGTCGCTGATCTCCATCTTTTCGCCATTGAGGATTATTGACTCCAATTCGGTGAAGGTAACTTCCTTGTTGGTCTGGAAGGAGAATCCTTCCGTATTGAGCGGACGGAAGAGGGTATAGTTGAGCTGCTCTACGTTGGGGGAGACCGTCCTCTTCCATACTCCTGATTCGTCTATGTCGGCCGTTATGTCGGCGACTGTCTTGTTGCCCTCCTTGTCTATCTTGGTCTCGGTAAGCTTGAGCTTGAGCTCGGCCATCCGTGCCGCGGTTTTTATGGTCTCATCGCCCTCTCCGTTGATGACCTCTACCGATATCGTCACTCGTCCGGTCGACTGCATGGTGCAGCCGTTGACGCTGTTCCATCTCCTGTTGATGTTTGCTGGAGAGACATTGAGGCGCGCCCGGAAGTAGCCGAGGTCGAAACCCTCTTCAAGAACCTTGTTGCCGTTCCTGTCGATGAAATTGAGCTCGCCTTGTGCTGAGATCTCAGGCATGTAGAAGTCTGATTCCGGCACGGGTATTGTGCATATGGCGAGAGTCTCGGCGTCCTCGGTGTCGTCGGTCAGTAGCTTGAACTCTATGGAAGAGGCTCTCTGAGGCACTGTTACTGGTTCGAAGTCTCCACCGTCGGTCTCTATCGCCTCGTCGCTCATGATCTCTCCTGTCACTGACGTGATGCGGCACCTCAGTACTCCATCTCTCGTCTTCATCATGTCGTTGCCCCTGGTAAGGTACACGCTGCCTCCTACTGCCGGAGGAACGTAGATGGGATATATCACCATCATATCCCTTCCCTGATCGTCCTTTTTCGTGTGCGAGACGGAGATAGCGCTGGCCGTCGGTATGATGGAGTAGATTTCGGCGTCCTTTCCGTCGCGGCCTCCGCGGTCGGCTGTGCCCTCGAATATGACACGCTCGTTGCGTCTCACCTCGAGGCCATCGATGTCCGTGCGCACGAGTTCGGTGATGGTGCGGTCGCCCCAGCCCTTCTGAAGGTCCATACGCTCGGAGACGAGCAGGAAGAGGCGTCCGGTCTGAAGCCGCTCGGTGAAGGTGAGCGGAGCTGCCGCGTCGATGTAGGCCTCGCCGCTCAGCTTCGTGCGCCTCATGCAGAGCTGGGAGGCTATCTCGGTGGCTGTCTCGAGTTCCGGTGCTCCTGTGGCGAGTGCTTTTCCATTGGCGTCGATGATGAGAGTGCGGCATCCGAGGTATCCTCCTCCGCTTCCTAACAATGGCGAGATCTCTGTGATGTCCTCGGCTCCGTTGTTGCAGAGCACCTTCACTTCCGAGTCGGTGCTTTCCGGTGCTTCGTAGTGGGAGTTGGCGTCGACGATGGAGATTCTCGCCCCTTTGCCGAGCACCCAGCGCACGTTTTCCAATATCGGCCATCCCAAAGCGCTATCGATGCCGGGACCGAGAAAGTACAGGGCCGAATCTATCTCAAGGCTCAGCCATCCTCTTTCCGGAGGAAGAGGGATGAAGTCTCCGTCCGGAAGTTTCTGGGTTGCCACGCTGTATCTTATGTTTTTCTTCTTCATGGCGTAGGTCGGACACGTGACGAATGCGCGGTTATTGATCCAGCCTCCTCCTATTATTTGACCTTCTTCCGCCTTCTCTTTCGTACGGTAGAGAAGCCAGTAG
>JAIDTS010000169.1 GCA_029060585.1 Muribaculaceae bacterium | reverse complement strand
TCGCCGACATAGCTATGTATCGCCATCGGGATGAAAAGGTCGCCATAGAGGTCCTGAAGCATCTCGATGCCAAGTATGCCTTCGGGACAATACTGACATCCAGTGCCGGTCATCTCCTCAAGGACTACGCGCTTGGTGGTCTCGAAAAGGAGATTCTTTATATCATATTTCAAATCCAACGATTCAGCACCAGATGAGAAAGTTATCACAAATGGATTGACCTCACCCTTTACGAGAGTAACCGGATCATCGAAAACGAAAGAACTCATCTCGCCGCATTCCATAGCCTCGTCGGAGGATACTGAACCGAGACGGTTGCCTTCCGCATCAGAAAGGACAATCTCATAACCTTCAATACCCGCCTCCTTCATCACCACGAAGCGTCCACGTATCTTTACCTCGTCCTCGTCCACAAGTGCATTAAGAGTGTCCACGCTTATGACGGCGACAACCTCGCGGCTGACAACCACATCGTCGACAAACACCACCGACTGGTTCTGGTTGTCGTTGACAAAAGCTATATAGATATATTTCCCGGCATACTTAGAAAGATCCACACTATTGACAGTCCAATCATCCTTAAGATTGTCCTCACTGGAGCCAGGAGTCTGCACTTCACTGTAAACAAGATCACCGTCATAGCGCATCTTGTCCACAATACTTTGAGTGAGTATGGTCACCACCTCCTCGCTTGCCCAGACATAAACCTTCAATACATCCTTCTTGTCGGCCCTATAGCTCTGCGACTTAAAGGTAAGGGTGGCCTTATCATCGGGGATAAACATCTGAGGAGTCACCATCCAGTCGTCGGACTTTCCGGCAGGATCATAGCAGGAATGGGAAGCAGCCGCAAAATTCACATCATCCACATCACGCGTCGGAATCCAGGGATATACAACGCCTTCCACCTCAAAATCGAGACTCTTCATTTCATCAGTCGGATTATTCTTATCGCCATCATATATCATCATACCGACAAGACCGGTAGAGAAATCCTCACGGAAGATAGAATTCGAAGATGCATTTATCTCGGGCACATAGCTTCCATGATAGGAAATAGAGAAAGCCTCGTTAGGACCGTCGCCAGAGAGGTCGGTGACCGAACCAGCGCAGAAATCAATACGATAGTCAGTACCTTCCGCAAGACGTTGCTCACTGACGGGATATATCATCACCTGACGGTCGCTTACAGAAGCACTAAGGGAATATAGGAATTCTTCGACGCCATCCTTCACCTGGAAGAGTCGTATATCCGGGTTCTCGCCTGGGGCAAGGGCAGCGTTGAAGGTCACAATTACCGGATTTGTAGTGAAGTTGATTCGTGCCACGCTCGCTCCCTCAGCAGGAGAGAAAGAGACAGGCTTCACCGGACCGGCCTCACGTCCGCGATAGCCGAAACGAATCTCCTTATTCACGCGCTCAGAGTCGCCGGCAACACAAATCGAACCAGCGGGGACGACAACAAAGTAGGACTTACCGGGTTCAAGGGGAAAATCGCGGAAGATGACCTCCACATGTTTTCCATTATCGGCCTGAGGAGCAACATTAATTGAGCTTCGCAGAACGTTGCCCTCCGCATCAACCAACGAGGCGCAAGTCTTCTCGCCGAGCACCTGCACGTCGCGTCCGAAATCAATGACAACCGAGCGAATCATAGAGAACTCGGCACCTTCCTGAGGCGAAACACGGTAATCACCGAGAAGGTCGACCCCGTCACATATCTCATTGATTGGGCGCGGCAGAGTTATGATATAGGAGAATTTCTGCGCGTAGTCGCTCGCAAGAATCTTCAGATTATCGCTTGACACAGCAGAGACGGTACCTGACAAGCCAAGATCATCTTTAGTGACATCCGCCATCCAGTCTATCCCATAGAGCTGCTTAAGCACCTGTTTCCAATCATACCAATATCCACCCACCTTCGCACTCCAGTTACGCACAGGAGTACCTGTAGGAGTCGAACCGTATACGACACCGTCACCGCCGATAGCCCATACACCGAAGCCATCACCATCCTGATGAAGAGTGAAGTTCTCCGGCTCATCTACAGGGCATGTAAAAGGCGCCGACGAATCAGCAGCCATGCAGACACCACCGATCAACTTGCCATCGGAAGATAGCACACACTCACCCACTCCGTCTATGCCTGAAGCGAGTGGGCGCAGCCTTCCATTCTCATACGTCATGCCGAGTGGAATCCATTTAGATTCGTCGCGACGATATATAAACTCCCAGGATGCATCAGGAAACGCAAAGTCCACCGTACCGAGGATCACATTAGCATCTGGAGTGATTCCTGTGAGGCGCACGTTAAGTTCGGCATCGGTCCACTCCGCAGGGTCGCCTCCTTGATCGATCATGTCCTTATAACGAGGATTTGACTGAATCATACCCGGAAGCTCAAGAAGCTGCATCTTTTCAAGATCCCAGAGACAGGGATATTCCTGAAAGAGGTCTATGCTTGCCCGGCCTACCGCATAACGACCATCGGGAGTAATGGCCGAGACAGTACCACCATTATATTTCCCCTTGGGCATCGGAAGCGACTCCCAGTCCTTGCCCTCCTTCCAAACGGCCGGATATCCGGAGAGGCTACCTCCGACGGTCTTACCATCGTTGCTGACGCAAGTAGCGCCCATCGGGGTTCCCATCAGGCCCTGATCTTCTGAAAACAGTTCGAGAGTCTCACCGTTAAGGGTGTTCACGAGACGAGGATAAGCCATATACGAACTGTTTGAGGGATTTACAGCATCACCTACTGCCCAAAGGCCATTAGCTGACATATTGCTGAGAGCGCCATCATAAAGAGGCTGGACGGTCAGAATCGTCGGTGTGTCATCTGCAGCAGCAGAGAACCAGCAAGCCGCGAGCGCACCGATCGCTATTGTCTTGATTTTAAAAATTCGATTCATAAATGTAAGGTTTCGTTAGTTATTATTGGTTCCGCAGCAGGGTTTCACGCCTGCTACGGATGATTAATGATATATCTTGATTTACTTCACTACCACCTTGCGGCTGCCAACTACATATATACCCTTGGGGAGAGTCTTAAGGGCTGCGGAAGAAGCTGCGCGAAGCACGAGACGTCCATGGAGGTCATAGACATCAGCGGAAGTAGCTGCGGCGGCTACAGAGTCAACAGCATCCCAATCGGGATCGACTGTATATACGAGTTTGATCTCAGGGTTACAGATGCCTTTCTTGCCATCGCTCTCGAAGAACTCACCGTCGCAGATAGCACGGGCAGGAATCACGACTTCGTACTCACCTGCAACCGTAACAGGATCGAATATATCCAGATTGATTAGATATAAATCGTCCCAATCATAAGCGACCTGTCCATAGGATACGACAGACTGGTCTGCCTTGTTGTAGACAATCACGTCCTTGCCGGTAGTATCAACGATGTCGGGGAACCAGAGATAGAGCTTATCAAGGCAAGCCACGGTGCTACCGGATTCAGGAGATACGCGGTCGTAGTTGAACACTTCCTGCTCGGAGGGATCGACAACGGGATCGTCGGGAGTATCGTCAAGCACGCCAGAGATGATAAATGTAGAAGTAGCACTCTTGCTCTGCTTAGACTCGAACTGATCGCCCATAGCGAAGCAACCGGGGCCGAACTGTACGGCATAGTAGCCTTCCTTCACGAGATCGATGGGGGCGACATTCCAATCGTCGTCTATCCATTTAGTGAAATGGAACTCTTTGCTCGCGGAATCCTCCTCGCCTTCGGGCGCGTCATATACGAGCTGGCCGAGAATCTCGCCAAGCTGGTTGATCACAAAAGCCTCGCCAGTCCATGCCCATGACATAGCCGCACCGCTTTCAGACTTCACTACGATTTCAGAAAGGCGGTCGAGTGTCTCACCTGCCTCAGGAGCCACCACCACGATAGGGAACGCTCCGAGATCGCACTGCCATTCTCCAACGAAACAGGACTCACCTTCCTCGCCCCAATCGCCACGGAGCTGATATCCATCCATATCCTTAGCATAGATATAGATGGTCAGCATAGAATCGACAGACTTGACATAGTCATCGTTAGAAAGGTCGAGAGTCCATACAGTCTTATCATCATTAGAAGACAGGCAGGAGGTGGGATAAACGTTCTTGCCGTACTGACCGAGGGGAGTCTCAGCCTG
>JAIDTS010000168.1 GCA_029060585.1 Muribaculaceae bacterium | reverse complement strand
GAGCCATGGAAACGGTTCGTGTGCATGTCACCTTGTGAGCTTCCGCTTATATTTGCAGTGATAGTCCATCCGTTGGGCAATGAGAAAGTATTGTCAAAATAGTACGAATATATAGGTTTGTTGTAGCGGTTATTGTCAATGGTAAGCCACTGACGATACATCCCGGTAGTAACGCTTGGAGACCAAAAACGTATAGGCCTGCTCCATACAAGATACAGACTGAACGCAGTAATATCAATATTTACCGGGTGCATGAGTAATTGTAGATTGTCAGCAGGATATACCTGCTTGACAAATGCGTATGTGTCAAGAGATCGGAGACCGTCAGCCTGCAACATAAACCCTTTCCACATGCCGAACAACTGGACATCATGCATTCTCTCGTCATGCAGCCCCGGATTGCCACCCTCTATTTCATGCCGTCCTGTATAATTGAGAGCACCTGTCAGCTGTGAGTATGGAGGCTTGACGGTTGCCATTTTATAACTCATGCTTATCTGCGATTCCTCATTGAATGAGTAACCGATTGAAAGGTCAGGGGTAATCGTGTGTTCGCGGCGACTGATATCATCGTCCCGCTTTCCGTTGATTTTGAAGTCATAATCGACGTATTCGTATCTCGCGCCTGCAGATAGGGATAACTTGCTGAACATACGCGACCATGTAGCATATAAGGCGGCAGAAGTCTGTCTTGCGTCAGTCAAAGAAGAGGGGATATATTCGCTCACTTCGGCATTTAGCATTCGATAATCAAGAGAAGTATGCGTATAGCTGTCTTGAGTTCCGACGGTAAAATCCCCTTTCAAAAGCGGGAAACTCATATATAGTTTACCGGCCCAAAGTGTTGAAGTACGTTTGTCTGTCGATTTGACGGTAGGGGTAGAAGACTGGGGGTAAGAGGTGGCAACATCATTCGTATCGTATGCGGTTTGGAAATCGCCATCGAAATGAAGGAGATATTTGTCAGCAAAGTTGTTTTCATAATAAAGGGAAGCAAGATGGCTGTGTGCTCTTACACTCTTGTCAATATCGCGAGAAATAGCCGGGTTATTATCAAGCCATTCCGAGCCGGAGTTTAAAAAATCGCCACGTTCAGGATTATAACGATAATATGCGCCAAATGATTGTGAGCCGTGTGAATAGTTAAATCCACCCTTAACCGTACCTGTCGTTATCGGAAAAGAATTGCACTGGCTACTGCCTACAACAGTTTCAGAGCCATTATAAATAAGTGAGTTTGTCGTAGTGCCTTTATTCATCGAATTATTGCGGTTGATCGACCCATTTGCGAAAAACTCCCAGTCGCCGACACGATAACTCAATGCAAGAAAATCCATTACCGACCATTTACGGCGACGTTGAAGTTGGAACTGCTCTGTCAATGACAGTCCTTGGACGAAATTACGGCGCGTCGTGATTTTGAGAACCGCTCCCGTGGTGCTTTCGTAAGCCGCTCCTGGAGCCATGAGCAATTCAACTTTCTTCATGTTGGAAGAAAGAAGTTGCTGCAACTCCGTCTCATCGTGCATGGGGCGGCCGTCGATATAGATTTTAATATTACTCTTGCCGATGACACCGACAGAGTTGTCCTGAACTTTAATCATCGGAAGTTGTGCCAGCACATCAAGAGCTGTGCCAAGGTCAGCAAGATTGGTGCCGGGAATAGTTGATACAAGAGTAGAACCGATCAATTTGGTTGCCGGTTGTTTAGCGGTAACTATAACTTCTTGCAACTCGTGCGTAAGGCTGTCCGTTGCTTCCTGATTCTGTGCAAAACCGCTTTCTATGGATATAAAGACGGTCAGAACTGAAATTAAAATTTTAGTTTTCATGCCTTGCAAAATTTTTCTGCAAAGAAAGGGGAAAAATTTCGACAAGGCTTAATAATTTGTCTGACTTTTATCTGACAAATTCTGACAATGCTGTAGATCAGTTATTTATGCGAAGCTCGTATGAGTCTCCTCTATTGCAAATTATCTCTATGTTTGTTTTGGCAAGAGCGTTCTTTGTGCGCTTCACAAGGGTGTAAAGCGATTCCTCGGCATTACTTTTATTGCCCCAAAGAGATTCGCACAAGCGCCTTTTATCCACTTTCATATCCGGTGCGTCGAGAAGCATCCGGGCAAGCTGCCGTTGCATTGGAGTGAGTTTAATGTCATCAAGCGAAAGGGATGTGGAAGAAGCAACAAGTTTTGTTTCGGTTTTCTCTGTTTCTTTTCTTCTCCAAGTAAGCATGCTTGCCATAGAGAGAATTGAAAGCGAGAACAGTATTCCCGGTAGGATTTGATCCGAGGCAGAGAAAACTGAAGCGATAGAACAGTCGGTAAAACCTTGAACCTGTATTGCAAATCCGTCGGTAGTCCCTTCCGGCAAGAGCATAATGGAATCAGATGCTATTTTATTTCCTCCGATTCTGCACGGAGCATTCTTTTTATCAACCAACGTAAGTGTGAAGTAAGCCTGGTCTTTCAGCGCCGGATTTCTGAAATTGACATCTGATGCCTGATATATAAGAGGCTTATGAGTGGTTTTGTACATGTGGCGTATTGCGGCTATGGTATCGGGACGTGTCCATAATTCACTATTCTCATTAGCCAAGGCATACATCGCTTCATTAAGGTCATTTGCAATGTTTTGTTTAGCATTGTTATAGGAAAAACAACAGAAAATTACCGAGGCTATCATTAAAGCCAACGGAATTAACATACCGTAACGAAGTGCCGACTCAGGACTGGCAGATGGACTATAATTCTTCATAAGATCTGTTTGTTTTATGGTATTTCAGACAGTTGTAATCGGCTGGCCAAAGAAAGGCGAGCTTCCTCTCGTTTCTAGTCCGGTATTTCGTTAAAAATCTCATGTAATGACATATTTGCAGTTCTCATACTTCAAAAGTTTTATCAGTCAGTATCTCTCCAGCGCTCAATTATGTAAAATCTGTTCTACAAAACGCATTATAGCCTGAAAATCAGGATTCAATTCTGCATTCGTAACTTGGCTACAAAAATAGGCTAAATTTTTGGAATTTGCAAGAAAAATCAGAGATTAGTGATTAATTCTGGTCCTAAGCAATGCAAAAAATGCATGTGGAATCCATATGAAAGCCCTTACTATGCTGATAATCAGCATAGATTTATAAAAAAGAATACAGGGAAGGTACAGATTTTGAAAGGATAAGGCAAAAAAGTGTTCCCTAACGTAAGTTTTGTGTTTTCAGGCAGTTAGAAGTATATAGGCTAAATTAGGTGTTTCTACTTTAATA